>NZ_SISL01000151.1:0-12720 GCF_004307965.1 Verrucosispora sp. SN26_14.1
GGGCTGGACGCCGCCGGACGCGCCGACCTCGACGCCCACCTGCGCGCGGTCACCCCGACCGACCCGCCGCCCGGTCCCCGCAGCTACCAGCAGCTCCACGAGGCGTGGCGACGCCAGCGCGAGGAGAACACCCGGATGGCCGCGCTGCTGGCCTGGACCGAGGAGCTGCTCACCTCGCGGGAACGCGCGCTGCGCCGGACCGAGGCGACGATCAACCTGCTCAGCGGTTCGCTCAGCTACCGGGTGGGTCGGCTCGCCGTCACCCCGGCCCGGCTGGCCCGCCGAGGCGCGGGGGCCGCGAAGCGGCGCGTCAGTGCCGCCCTGACGCCCCAGCAACCCAAGCGGACGGACCAGTCGTGACCGAACGGATCGTGGGCGTGGTGCAGGCCCGGATGGGCTCCTCCCGGCTGCCCGGCAAGGTGCTGCGTCCCCTCGCCGGACGCAGCGTACTGGGCCGGGTGGTGCGGGCCGCACAGGACAGCGGAGTCCTCGCCGACCTGGTGGTCGCCACCAGCACCGACCCCGGCGACGACGCGGTGGTCGCCGAGTGCGAACGGCTCGGGGTGGCCTGGCACCGGGGACCCGTCGACGACGTGCTGGCCCGTTTCGTCGGCGCGCTCGACGCCCACCCGGGCGAGGCGGTGATGCGGTTCACCGCCGACTGCCCGCTGCTCGACCCGCAGATCGTCACGCTGGTCGCCTCGGTGTACCGGGCGGTGCCCGGCCTGGACTACGCCAGCACGTCGATCGCCCGTACGCTGCCACGCGGCCTGGACGTGGAGATCATCCGCACGGAGGCGCTGCGGACCGTGGACACGCTCGCCACCGGCCATGACCGGGTGCACGTCACCTCGTACGCGTACGCTCATCCGGAGCGCTTCCGGGTGCTCGGCGTCACCCTCCCACCGGACCGGTCCCGGCTGCGGCTCACCCTCGACACCGAGCCGGACTGGGAGCTGGTCAGCGCCGTGGCGGCGCACTTCGGCGACGTCGCCGTGCCGTTGGCCACGCTCGCCGACTGGCTCGACCGGCGGCCGGAGGTGCGGGCGCTCAACGCCGACGTGCGGCAGAAGCGGTTGGAGGAATGCTGAGCACGGTACGAGTCGGTCTGCGCTGCGACGCGGACCCGCAGCGCGGCGTCGGGCACCTGGTCCGCTGTCTCGCCCTCGGCGAGGAACTCCTGGCCCGGGGTGCCACCGTCGAGGTGTTCGGCACGGTGACCGTCGGCTGGGCGGCCGGTCACCTCGCCGCCCGGGGCATCCCGCTGCGTCCCGGCCCGGACACCCCGGACGGACTGGTCCGCGCGGCCCGCCGGCACGACCTGGACGTGCTGGTGCTCGACTCGTACGACCTCGACCCGGCCGGTGCGCACGCGCTGCGGAGGGCCGGGGTGCTGACCCTGGCCGTCGTCGACGGCGACACCCGGGGGCAGGACGCCGATCTGTTCCTGGACCAGAACTTCGGCGCCGACATGGTGACCTCCGGACGGCTGCTGGCCGGCAGCGCGTACGCCCTGCTGCGCGACTCGGTGCTGGCCGCCCGGCCGGCGACGCCCCGCCCGGCGACGCAGGTGGACCGGCCCTCGGTGCTGGCCTTCTTCGGCGGCACCGACGCGGCCGCAGCGGCACCGGTCCTGGCCGAGCTGCTGCTGGCCACCGGGCGGCCGATGACGCTCACCGTCGTCGTCGGGCGCCCCGAGGTCACCGGGCGACTCACCGCGCTGACCACCGGACCGGGCCAGTCGCTGCGGCCGGTGCCGCCCACCGGCGCCCTGCCGGAGATGATCGCCGCCGCCGACCTGGTGGTCAGCGCGGCTGGCACCTCGACCTGGGAACTCTGCTGCCTCGGTGCCCCGTCGGCGCTGGTCTGCGTGGTCGACAACCAACGCGAGTCGTACCGCCGGGTGGCCGCCGCCGGGCTGGCCGCCGGACTCGGCGAACTGCCGGACCTCCGCACCGACGACACCACCCGGACCGCCGCCCTCCGGACCCTGGACGAGCTACTCACCAGCGGCGTACGCCGGGCCGCCCTCTCGGCCCGGGCCCACGCGGCCGTGGACGGGCGCGGTCGGGGTCGGGTGGTCGACGCGATGCTCGACGCCCTCGACCACCAATGGATCGCACAGGTCCCGTAGCGCCGCATCCCGACAGGAGCAAGGTGTGGGGGGATGGTCTCCTTCGGTCACTGTCGAGCTGAGCCGTACGTGCTATCAGGGGCCGGTGACGACCGACCAGCAGGTCAGGGAGGCGACGCGGATGCCCCACCGACGGCCCGGGCAACGCGATCCGTTGGCGCTCTCAGCTCGACAGCGGCCGTACCTGACACGGCACCACCTCCACACGGTGGAGGTGGTGCCGTAGATTCCGCTCACCCGCACCCGTCGGCGCGGATCAGTCGCGGTCGATCTGGTGACCGATGACCGTGGGGCCGAGCATGACGGCGAAACCGGAGCCGTCCCGGCGCGGATCGGCGGCCGGCAACTCCACCGGCTCCCCGTTCACCGTGGAACCCACCGGACGCGGACCGATCCAGCCGACGACCACGTCGGTCTCCCCCTTGAGGAACCGCTGCGCCCGCACCCCGCCGGTCGCCCGCCCCTTCACCGGGTACGCCGCGAACGGCGTCACCTTCACCGTGCCGCCGGTGGAGGTGACCACCATCGGCTCACCGTGCTCCGGATCGTCGGTGCGCACCGCACCGAAGTACACCACCTGCGCGTCACCCGGCAGCGCGATCCCCGCCATGCCGCCGCCCTTGAGCCCCTGCGGACGCACCGTGCCCGCCGGGAAGCGCAACAGCGACGCCGCACTGGTCAGGAACGCCAACGTCTCCGCACCGTCGGTCAACCAGCTCGCTCCGACCACCTCGTCACCCGCACGCAGGCCGATCACCTCGAACTCGTCCGAGCGCACCGGCCAGTCGGGAGCACAGACCTTGACCACACCCTGCCGGGTCCCCAGCGCCAGACCGGGCGAACCCTCGGCGGTCGCACCGAGCGGCGCCAGCCCCACCACCGTCTCCCCCGGCGCCAACGGCACCAGCTCGGCGGCGGACATCCCGCCCCGCAACGACACCGTGCCCGCCTGCTCCGGCAGCACCGGCAGCGGCAGCACGTCGACCTTGAACGCCCGCCCCGCACTGGTCACCAGCAACACCCGACCCCGGGCGGTGGAGTGCACCAGCGCGCGTACCGCGTCGTGTTTGACCCGGCCGTGCCGACGCCGCCCCTCGGCGGCCTCCTCCGACTCGGCGGCGGTACGCGCCACCAGCCCGGTGGCGGAGAGGATCACCTGACACGGGTCGTCGGCCACCTCCAGCGGCCCGGCCGGCACGGACGCCGCCAGCACCTCCTTGAGGTCGCCGTCGACGAGCGTCGTCCGACGCGGCGCCGCGAACTGCTTCACCACCGCGGCAAGCTCGTCGGAGACGACCTTCTTGAGCACGTTCTCGTCGTCCAGGATGGTGGACAGCTCGGCGATCTCCCCGCGCAGCTTCTCCTGCTCGGCCTCCAGCTCCAACCGGTCGAACTTGGTCAACCGGCGCAGCGGAGTGTCCAGGATGTAGGTCGCCTGGATCTCGGAGAGTGTGAACTGCCGCATCAGGCCGCTCTTGGCCGCCGGGGCGTCCTCGCTGGCCCGGATCAGCTTGACCACCTTGTCGATGTCGAGCAGCGCGATCAGCAGGCCGTCGACCAGGTGCAGCCGCTCCTCGCGCTTACGCTTGCGGTACGCGCTGCGCCGGGTCACCACCTCGTACCGGTGCGCCAGGAACACCTCCAGCAGCTCCTTGAGCCCCAGGGTGCGCGGCTGACCGTCGACCAGTACCAGGTTGTTCACGCCGAAGGACTGCTCCAGCGGGGTGAGGCGGTAGAGGTCGGCGAGCAGCGCCTGCGGGTTGACCCCGACCTTGCACTCCACCACCAGGCGGGTGCCGCTCTCCCGGTCGGTCAGGTCCTTCACGTCGGCGATGCCGGTCAGCCGCTTGGTCTTGTTCACCTCGTTGGTGATCGCCGCGATGACCTTCTCCGCACCGACGCCGTACGGCAGCTCGACCACGGTGATCGCCTGCCGTCCCCGGCTGCCCTCCAGCGGGCCGATCTCCACCTTGCCGCGCATCCGCACCACACCCCGCCCGGTCTCGTACGCCCGGCGCACCTCGTCGAGGCCGAGCAGCAGACCACCGGTGGGCAGGTCGGGACCGGGCACGAACTCCATCAGCTTGTCGAGGGTGGCGTTCGGGTGCCGGATCAGCCAACGGGCCGCCGAGACCACCTCGCCGAGGTTGTGCGGGATCATGTTCGTCGCCATCCCGACCGCGATGCCGGAGGCGCCGTTGACCAGCAGGTTCGGGAAGGCGGCCGGCAACACGGTGGGCTGGGTCAGCGAGCCGTCGTAGTTGGGCTCGACGTCGACGGTGTCCTCACCCAGCTCGCCGACGAGCAGCATCGCCTCCCGCGACATCCGAGCCTCGGTGTAACGCGACGCTGCCGGTCCATCGTCCGGGCTCCCAAAATTTCCATGCCCGTCGATGAGTGGGGTGTTCAGCGAGAAGTCCTGCGCCAACCGCACCATCGCGTCGTAGATGGCGCTGTCGCCGTGCGGGTGGTACTTACCCATCGTGTCGCCGACGATGCGGGCCGACTTCACGTGCGCCCGGTCCGGCCGGTAGCCCTGCTCGTACATCGACCAGAGGATGCGCCGGTGCACCGGCTTGAGGCCGTCCCGCGCGTCCGGCAGGGCGCGCGAGTGGATGACCGAGAAGGCGTACTCCAGGTAGGAGTCGGAGACCTCGGTGACCAGCGGGTTGTCGACGATCCGCGCGCCGGCCCGGTCGAACGCGGAGTGGTCGACCTTGGTGTCCTTGCGGCGTGCCATGGCTCAGCTTTCCTTCCAGAACCCGGTGGTCAGGCGTCGATGGCGTCGCGGTCGACGCGGTCGGCGGAGTCGATCAGCCAGTTGCGGCGCGGCTCGACCTTCTCCCCCATCAGCAGGTCGAGGATCCGTTCGGCGGCGTCGACGTCGTCGATGGTGATCCGGCGCACCGACCGGGTGGCCGGGTTCATCGTGGTCTCCCACAACTCGTCGGCGTCCATCTCACCGAGACCCTTGAAGCGCGGCACCGGGGTGACGATCTGCTTGCCGGCCGAGGCGAGCTTGCGGACCGTCGCCTCCATCTCCGCCTGGGTGTAGGTGTAGATGGTCTCGGGGTTGCGCCCCTTGGTGGTGATCTTGTGCAGGGGCGGCATCGCGGCGTAGAGCCGGCCCGACTCGATCAACGGTCGCATGTAGCGGGCGAAGAGGGTGATCAGCAGCGTCCGGATGTGCGCGCCGTCGACGTCCGCGTCGGCCATGATGAGCACCCGGCCGTACCGCAGCGAGGACAGGTCGAAGGTACGCCCCGACCCCGCGCCGAGGACCTGCACGATCGCGGCGCACTCGGCGTTGTCCAGCACCTGCTGGAGGTTGGCCTTCTGCACGTTCAGGATCTTGCCCCGGATCGGCAGTAGCGCCTGATACTCCGCAGAGCGGGCAAGTCGCCCTGTGCCCAATGCGCTGTCGCCCTCGACGATGAAAAGCTCACTCCTGTCAATACCTGCGGCGCGGCAGTCGACCAGCTTGGGCGGCATGGACGCGCCCTCCAGGGCGGTCTTGCGCCGGGCGGCGTCCTTCTGCTGCTTCTGGGTCAGCCGCACCCGGGCCGCGTCGACGATCTTCTGGAGGACCGTCCGCGCCTCGGTCTTGGTCCTGCGGTCGTCCAGCCAGGACTTGACGTGCTGCTCGACCAGCCCCTGCACCACCTTGACCACACCGGCGGTGGAGAGCTCGTCCTTGGTCTGCGAGGTGAACTGCGGCTCGGGCACCCGCACGTGCACCACCGCGGTCATGCCCTCCAGGACGTCGTCCAGGGTGGGCGCGTCCTCCTTGGCCTTGAGCAGACCCCGGGTGTTGCGGACGGCGTCGGCGAGCGTACGCGCCAGCGCCCGCTCGAAGCCCTTGCGGTGTGTCCCGCCGTGCGCGTTGCGGATGGTGTTGGTGAAGCATTCGACGGTGCGCTCGTATCCGGTGCCCCAGCGGAAGGCCACCTCGATCTCGGCGCGCCGCTGCACGTTGGACTGCATCACACCGTTGGCGTCGGCGGCGTTCTCGCGGTAGGTCCCCTCGCCGGTGACCAGCAGGGTGCCGGAGACCGGCCGGTCACCGGTCGGGGCGAGGAAGTCCACCATGTCGGTGAGCCCGTTCGGGTAGTGGAACCGCTCCTCGGTGGGCTGCTCGCCGGTGTGGTCGCGCAGGAGGTAGCTGACGCCGGGGACCAGGAACGCGGTGTGGCGCAGCTTGGCCCGGACCGCGTCGTGGTCAAGGGCGGCGCCGGTCTCGAAGTAGCGGGGGTCGTGCCAGTAGCGGATCGAGGTGCCGGTGCGCTGGCCGCGCTTGACCCCGCCGACGACCTGGAGCCCCGGGCCGGGGGTGAAGGACGCGTCCGGGCCGTCGCCGTCGAAGATGCCCGGCACACCGTGCCGGAACGACATGGTGTGCACCTTGCCGCCCCGACGGACGGTGACGTCGAAGCGGCGGGAGAGCGCGTTGACCGCCGAGGCGCCGACCCCGTGCAGGCCGCCGGAGGTCTTGTAGCCGGAGCCGCCGAACTTGCCGCCGGCGTGCAGCCGGGTGAGGACCAGTTCGACGCCGGAGATGCCGGAGCGGGCGTGCACGTCGGTGGGGATGCCACGCCCGTCGTCGTCGACCTGCACCGAGCCGTCGGCATGCAGGGTGACCTCGACCTTCGTGGCGTGACCGGCCACACCCTCGTCGGTGGAGTTGTCGAGGATCTCGTTGACGAGGTGGCCCACGCCACGGCTGTCTGTGGAACCGATGTACATGCCGGGACGCTTGCGAACGGCGTCCAGCCCCTCGAGGTGGGTGAGGTCGTCGGCCCCGTACAGGGTCTCAGGCTCTGCGGTCAACTGGTCGTACTCCCCGGTCTCGGCGATGTGCTGCACCGCACCGTCGGCGGTCGGCCCGGCGCGGGCACGCCGCAGCGAGCGTAGCCGCACGCCCCGACAAGCCGAGCGGACACCCACGCGGCACGCCGCGTGGCGGTGCTGCTGGTGGACCTTGCCGCGGTCAACGTCCGGGTCTCCGGTGTTATGCCCGGGCCGCCGGTGCGGGTGGTCCGGGGGTCCGCCCACGCCGTCCCTGGCGTCCCGGTGCCACTCATGTTTCCCATGGTTGACGTGCGTCACACCCGCGTGATGTCATCACCGCTCAAGAGGATCTTTCATATTTCCATGAACGGATGGGGAAGCCATGTCCGGGTTGCGTCGTACCGCCGCGTTGGCCCTGGCCATCGCCACAGCGGCCCTCACCACCACCGTCGCCGCGTCCGCCCCCGCCGCGGCGGCCCTACCCACCGCGGCGGTCGCCCTCGGCGACAGCTTCATCAGCGGCGAAGGGGCCGGGGCCTACCAGCCGGTGGTCGACTCGACCGGCGTCGCGCGCGGATTCCCGGGGTGGACCGCGCCGAACAGTGACGCCTTCTTCTGCCACCGCTCCGGCAACGCATCGCTGCACCAGGCGTCACTGCCCGGCATCCAGGCCCGGTTCAACCTGGCCTGCTCCGGCGGCCAGCCGCACGACATCGCCGCCGCCTCGTCGGCCCGCACCAACGGGCGTCAGGTCGCCGCGCAGCTCGACCAGCTCCGCACGGTCGCCCAGACCCACGACATCGACCTGGTGCTGATCGGCCTCGGCTCCAACAACAGCTCCTTCACCTTCGGCGGGGTCGCCGAGAAGTGCGCCAACCGGTTCATCGCGGACGCCTGGACGGGCTGGTGGGAGTTCTGGGCGTACCTGAACGGGCCGGTGGAGCAGAAACCGTGCACCGACGCCGACCTGGCGACCCCGGCGCAGCTCAGCGCCGCCACCGCCGAGACCACCGCCGCCGTACGGCAGATCCTGACCACGCTGCGCGAGGTGGACGCCGACGGCCAGCACCGGGTGGTGCTCCAGGACTACACCAACCCGCTGCCGCTGGAGCTGGAGGCCGGGTACCACTCCGAGGACAGCCGGGACGACACGCGGGACAAGTTCCGCGCGCTGGGTGCCGAGCGGTACGCGGCCGGCTGCCCGATCCACCGCGCCAGCCTGGCTCCCGGGCACCGCTTCTCGCAGGGCCTCGGCACCATCGTCGGCTCCACCCGGAGCACGCTGGCCGCCGAGTTCCCCGGCGCCGACCTGGTCTATCTCAACGTGCAGCGGGCCTTCGACGGCGCCCGGCTCTGCGAGCGGACCAACAGCCCGACCGGCACCCTCGCCACTCCGATCCGGTTGCAGGACAACCCGCCCAACGGCACCTTCGTCACCAGCCTCTCCGGCAAGGACAAGATCGCCATCCAGCGGATCGCCAACACCTGCGTGACCCACTTCCAGACCTGCCAGGAGTCGTGGCACCCGAACGCCGCCGGGCACCAGGTGCTCGGCCAGTGCCTGACCGGGGCGTCCACCACCGCCGCCCGCTCGGTGGCCTGCGTACGCGCCTCGAACGGCACGATCAGCGTCTCCTGAGTCACCACCAGGGGCCGTCCCGACGCGACCACCCGCGCGTCGGGGCGGCCCCCTCCGGCGTGGATTAGCCGGTGCGGACCGGGGTAAGCCGCTGCGCCCAACACGGCGGAGGGGGACCTGATGTCTGACAACCACACCGCACTACGTTCGATGCACGACCTGGGCCTGGCGGCCTGGTTCGGCGGCTCCCTGATGGGAGCGTTCGGCGTCAACGGCGCCGCGGCCCGCATCGACGACTCGACCAAACGACTTCCGACGGCCTCGACCGGCTGGACCCGGTGGACGCCGGTCAACGCCGCCGCGATCGGCGCGCACCTGGCCGGCGCGGTCGGTGAACTGGTGACCGAGAGCCCGCGGATGGCCGCCCAGCGGGGCGTCGGCCGGGCCAGCGCAGTGAAGACCGCGCTGACCGTCGGCGCGCTGGCGGTGACCGGCTACAGCCGGCTGCTCGGCATGCGTCTGGCCAAGGCCGGTGCGCCGTCGGTGCAGGGCGTCACCGAGCCCAACGGGCAGACCCCGGCGCACGTGGCCGCCAGCCAGCGCCAGTTGC
Source organism: Verrucosispora sp. SN26_14.1 (assembly GCF_004307965.1). Lineage (NCBI taxonomy): Bacteria > Bacillati > Actinomycetota > Actinomycetes > Micromonosporales > Micromonosporaceae > Micromonospora > Verrucosispora sp. SN26_14.1. The sequence continues at coordinate 9,112 of NZ_SISL01000151.1, forward strand.
GGATGCTCCAGTGGGCCATCCCGGCGCTGACCGGCGCGCTGATCGTGGTCACCGCGTACATGGGTGAGCAGCAGAAGCCCGGCCAGGTGCTGCGCGGCATCTTCGGCCGGGCGAACGGCCTGGCGCACGCGCCGGGCCGGATGGGCAAGGGTGCCGGCGGGATGGCGGCGATGCACGCGGTCCGGCGGCACATGGCCATGAACGGCCGCTGACGGCCCACCGGCACGACGCGCGTTCCGACCGCGACCGCCGGGCGTACCGACAGGCGAGGTGGCCATGACCGACAGGGACAGGCAGGACCGGGGACCGGGGAGCGTCGCGCCCTGGGGCACCACCGACGGCTTCGACGCCGACCCGCCGTGGGGTGCCGGCGAGCACTCGCCGATGGACGAGGGCAGCGAGGAGACCGCGGTGCCCGAGGGACGGCGGGGCGAACGGCGGGCGGCGGACGGGGCCGGGCAGTGGCCCGAGGGTCGGCACGGGTTCGGGTCGGTGGAGCCGACCCGTACGCCCGAGGCCGGACCGGGCGCACCCCCGGACCCGGCGCCGCCGAGGCGGCCGTTCCCGGACGACGTGGCCGGCGAGGATCTGCCGGACAACGCGCTGGAAGAGGCGACCGGCATGCACACCGAAGGGTCCTGGCACGGCTGAGTACCGCACCGCGTCCCGGTGCCCGTCGCCGACGCGGCGGGCACCGGAGCGTCCGGTCAGGACGGCACGGACCGGGCCGCCGGTACGCCGAGCAGCCCGGCCATCCGTTCCGCGTCGCGCTGGGCCTGGCCGGCACAGCAGTTGTTGAACAGCACGTGCAGTTCGTCGGCCTGGTCGGCGAGGTCGACGAGCAGCTCCGACCAGCGGCGTAGTTCCTCGTCGCCGTAGGCGTAGCGGAAGCGTTCCTCCTTGTCGCCGCCGTCCCAGGCGGTGCTGTGCCCGTGGAACCGGATCATCGCCAGCCCGGCGGTGGCCAGCGGGATCGGCGGCACCGAGCTGGGGTGGCCCTGCGGCATGTCGACGGCGCAGTGGGTCAGGTCGTGCTCGCGGAGGAAGGCCAGCGTCTCCAGCGCCGCCGCACCGTCGAACCAGGACGCGTGGCGGAGTTCGACGGCGACCCGCCAGGGCCGGCAGCGGGACGCCAGTTCGGCGATCCGGTGGCGGGCCGCGTCGCCCCGGGTCAGCCACGGCGGGAACTGCAACAGCACCGCGCCGAGCCGGTCGGCCGCCACGAGCGGCGCCAGCGCCGCCCGGAACCGGTGCCACAGCTCGTCGTACGCCTCGGCCGGCAGGTCGCGTCGGCGGACCCGGGCCGGGCCGTCACTCGGGCGCAGGTCGGCCGGGAGGGTGGCGACCGGCGTCGGGTGGCCGGTGAAGAGGCTGAACGCCTTGACGTCGAAGGTGAAGCCGTCGGGGGTGGCGTCGACCCAGCCGTGCACGGTCTCCGGTGCCGGGACGGCGTAGTACGACGTGTCCACCTCGACCAGTGCGAACCGCTCGGCGTAGTGGCCCAGGCGGCCGGCGGGGGTGTTCACCTCGCGCGGGTACCACCCGGAGCGCACCAGCGTCCGGTCGGCCCAGGAGGACGTGCCCACCTTCATGACACTCATGTAGTTCAGTGGACCGCCGGTGGCACGGATCGGCAACCGGTGGGGCGCCGGTCGTCCTCGGGTTTGTTCCGCCGCGCGCCGGGGAGGCAGCCGGTGGACGAAGGAGGCGACAGATGCGCGCGCTGAGGCTGCCCGCCTGGAAGAGCGAACCGGAACTGGTCGAGATCGACGAGCCGACGCCCGGCCCCGGTCAGGTGGTGGTGAAGATCGGTGGTGCCGGTGCCTGCCACTCCGATCTGCACCTGATGCACGACTTCGACTCGGACACCCTGCCGTGGGGGCCGCCGTTCGTGCTGGGGCACGAGAACGCCGGCTGGGTGCACGCCCTCGGTGCCGGGGTGACCGGGTTGGAGGTGGGTCAGCCGGTCGCGGTGTACGGGCCGTGGGGCTGCGGGACCTGCGCCCGCTGCCGGGTCGGCGCCGAGAACTACTGCGAGAACCCGGCCGCCGCGCCGGTGCCCGGTGGCGGCGGTGGTCTGGGTCTGGACGGCGGCATGGCCGAGTACGAGTTGGTGCCCGCCGCCCGGCTCGTGGTGCCGCTGCCGGACGGGCTGGACCCGGCGCAGGCGGCACCGTTGACCGATGCGGGGCTGACGCCGTACCACGCGATCCGCCGGTCCTGGCCGAAGCTGGTGCCGGGCAGTACGGCGGTGGTGATCGGCGTAGGCGGTCTGGGGCACGTGGGGGTGCAGATCCTCAAGGCCACCACCGCGACCCGGGTGGTCGCGGTGGACACCCGGGACGAGGCGCTGCGGCTCGCGCAGGAGTGCGGCGCGGACCTGACGCTGCGCTCCGGTGCGGGCACCGCCGACGAGATCCGGACGATCACCGGAGGCCGGGGCGCCGACGTGGTGCTCGACTTCGTCGGGGCGGACCCCACCCTGAAGCTCGCCGTCTCGGTGGTGCGGACCGTCGGCGACCTGACCGTCGTGGGTATCGGCGGCGGCTCGCTGACCGTGGGCTTCTTCACGGTCCCGTACGAGGCCAGTGTGCAGACCACGTACTGGGGCAGCCGGCCGGAGCTGATCGAGGTGCTCGACCTGGGGGCACGCGGACTGGTCCGTCCGAAGACCACCACGTTCGGCCTGGAGGACGCGATGGACGCGTACCGCCGGATGCAGGACGGCACGCTGGAGGGTCGGGCGGTCATCGTGCCGTGAGGGACGGTCCGCCTACAGTGATCATGTGGTCGCCGCGCTGGAGCTCTATCTGGACACCGTCGCCACCCGCCGCATCCGGGTGCTCTGGGACGCCCTGGAGGCCGAGGGGGTGCAGAGCCTGCGGTCCCTGTTGGAGCAGCGGCACCGGCCGCACGTCTCGCTGGCGGTCGCGCCCCGTCTCGACCCGGAGCAGGTGGCGGCGGCGCTGGCCGGGACCGTCGTGGCGGCGCCGCTGCGGCTGTCGTTCCAGCACGCCGGCCAGTTCGTCGGCCGGGTGCTCTGGCTGGGCCCGACACCCACCACGGAGCTGCTGACGCACCACCGGCTGGTGCACGACCGGCTCACCGGTGCCGGGGTCGAGCTGGTCGAGCACTACCGGCCGGGCCACTGGGTGCCGCACTGCACGCTCTCCATGCGGGTGCCGAACACGCTGATGGCGATCGCGGTCCGCCGCTGCCTGGAGGTCCTGCCGCTGGAGGCGACGGTGGTCGGTGCGGCCCTGACCGACCACGCCCGGGGCATCTCGCACCCGCTGGCCTGACCGCCGCGCCGCCCGGGTTCAGCTGGAGGGGTCGGCGCGGCCGTGCCGCCAGTAGCCCATGAAGGCCACCGCCCGCCGGTCCAGGCCGCACTCGGCGACCAGGTGCCGGCGCAGGGTACGGATGACACCCGCCTCCCCCGCCAGCCACGCGTACAGCGGCGTGGACGGCAGGGCGTCGGGCACCTCCCAGAGGATCGCGCGGTCCACGTCCACGTCGTCGACGAGCTGACCGCCGGACGCGTACGCCCCCGACACGCCCGCCCCGACCGGCAGCGCCCGGCCCAGCAGCTCCTCGGCGGCCTCCGCC
>NZ_SISL01000152.1:0-12653 GCF_004307965.1 Verrucosispora sp. SN26_14.1
CGCCACCGGCTCGTGGTGCCGGTGGCGCGGCCGTCCGTCAGAGGCTGCGGTTCGTCCAACTCCAGTAGCTGCCGTTCCACCATCGGCTCCACAGGTTGCCGGCGGTGTCCCGCAGGAAGATCGCCGGCCGGGTGGAGTTCTGCGGCGCGAGCACCGCCGTGCCGGTCAGGGCGGGCCGGAACGGCGGACTCTGGTCACTCCAGTACCAGTTCGACCCGTCCCAGTAGTTGATCCACAGGCCGCCCCCGTCGGTGGCGAAGAAGGAGAACGGCGAGGTGCCGTTCACCGCGAGGGCACCGAGCGTGCCCGGGACCAGTTGCTCCGGCGGTGAACCCAGGTTGTGCCACTCCCACTGGGTACCGGTCCACCAGCGCAGCCAGGCGTTGTCGTCGCTGCCGGTGGCGAGCAGGTACGGCCGGGCGTCCGGCGCGACCTGCACCGCGCTGCGGGCACCGAACGGCGTACCCGCGTCGGTGAGCCAGACACCCGGCGGCTGGCCGAGGTCGACCCAGGGCGCGGCCGTGTCGTCGAAGCGGGTCGTCCAGAGCCGGCCGCCGTTGCCGACGGTGTAGACCTGCGGCGTGCCGTTCTCCAGCAGCACACCGACCGGGCCGGTGGCCGCGATGCCGTCGGGCGGCGAACTGATGTTCGTCCAGTTCCACACCGACCCGTTCCACCAGTTCACCCACACCGTCTCGTCGCCGTCGCTGCGGACGAAGAGGTACGGGCTGGTGTCGTTCACCGCGACGGCGGCGAAGCTCGGCCAGCTCACGAAGTTTGCCCCCGGCGGAGCGCCCTGGTTACGCCACTGCCAACTCGTCGCCGACCGCCACAGGCTCCAGACGTTCTGGTCGCTGCCGAGCACGAAGGCGTACGGGCGGCTGAAGCCGTCGACGATGGTCACGCCGATCGGCATCCGCAGAGCGACCCCCGGTGGCGTGCCCATGTTCGACCAGTTCCACTGCTCGGACTGGTCCTGCCAGTTGATCCAGAGGTTGCCGTCGGTCCCGATGACGAAGACGTACGGATACCGGTCGCCCACCGCGACCGCGCCGACGATCTGCCGGGTCGTCGGAGCTGTGTTCGCGGCGGCGGCGGTGAGCTGTTGCGTGCCGGTGGCGACCGGTGCCGCCGTCACCGGTGTGGCCAGCGACGCGACCCCCAGCGCGATCGCGGTCGCGACGGCCGGGAACCGGCGCGTGATGGTGCTGACTCGCATGCTGGCCTCTCGTGGCAGGAGCACTCCCCGCAGGAGTATGAACGCCGCTCGTCTATCCGCAGTAGCCGGGAAGTCGACCGGATCGCTTTCCCGACAACGGTTTGGCGGTCCCGTCCACCAGATCGGGTGACGGGTCGAGCCCGGGTCGGCGTGACCGGTACGCCGGTCGCGGAGGAGCCCGGCGCGGGGATGACCGTCGCCGCGTACACTGGCCGGCATCTGGCCGCGATTCGCGGCCCTCGCGTGAGGCGGTGATGGACATGGTGCTGGTCACCGTCCGCCGCTCGCGCCTGCGACGACGATAGTCGTCCGCTTCTCCGCGCGTTCCTCCCGTCGTGCCCGCCTTCGTGCGTGCGCGCGACGTGTCTCGTGACGATCCTGCCCATCCCCACCGGGAGTCCCCGTGACCGTGCCTTCGCTGGCCTCGTCGTTGTCCGCCGCCGTCACCACCGCCGCCGTCGCGCTGCCGGGGTTCGCCCCGCTGGTGCGCCGATCCGAGCGGGCCGACTTCCAGGTCGACGGCGCGTTGGCGGCGGCGCGGACGCTGCGGCGCAACCCTCGGGACGTGGCGGCGGAGATCGTCGCGGGCCTGCCGGTCGGTGGTCTGGTGGCCACCGCCGAGGTCGCCGGTCCGGGATTCGTCAACCTCGGCCTGACCGACGCGGCGTTGCTGTCCCAGGTCGCGGGCCGGCTCGCCGATCCCCGGCTCGGCGTGGGCACCCCCGAGGCGGGTGTCACCACCGTGGTCGACTACTCGCAGCCGAACATCGCCAAGGAGATGCACGTCGGTCACCTGCGGTCCACGATCATCGGCGACGCGCTGGTGCGGATCCTGGAGCACCTGGGCGGAACGGTGGTGCGGCGCAACCACGTCGGCGACTGGGGCACGCAGTTCGGGATGCTGATCCAGTACCGGTCCGAGCATCCCGCGCCGGTCACCGAGGACACCTCCCTGCGCGGGCTGGCCCTGCTCTACCGCCGGGCACGGGCGGCCTTCGACGCCGACCCGGCGTTCGCCGAGCGGTCCCGGCGGCGGGTGGTGGCCCTCCAGGGCGGCGACCCGGAGACGACGCGTGCCTGGCAGCAGATCGTGGCCGAGTCGACCCGCTACTTCACCGAGGTCTACGACCTGCTCGGCGTACGGCTGACCGCCGCCGACGCGGTGGGGGAGAGCGCGTACAACGCCGCACTGCCCGGGGTCGCGGCCGACCTCGCCGCCCAGCGGGTAGCGGTGACCAGCGACGGCGCGCTCTGCGTCTTCTTCGACGACGTGCGTGGGCCGGACGGCGAGCCGACGCCGCTGATCGTGCGCAAGCGCGACGGCGGGTTCGGGTACGCCGCCACCGACCTCGCCGCGCTGCGGCAGCGGGTCACCGAACTGCGCGCCGACCGGCTGCTGTACGTGGTCGACGCCCGGCAGGCGCTGCACTTCCGGATGGTCTTCGACACCGCGCGGCGGGCCGGCTGGCTGCCGTCGGACGTGCCCGCCGCCCACGTCGCGTTCGGCACCGTCCTCGGTCCCGACGGGCGGCCCTTCAAGACCCGGGCCGGCGACACCGTCCGCCTGGTCGACCTGCTCACCGAGGCGGTGGACCGGGCCCGCGAGGTGGTCGCCGCCAAGAACCCCGACCTGACCGACGCGGCACGCGACGAACGGGCCCGGCAGGTCGGCATCGGCGCGGTCAAGTACGCGGACCTGGCGACCAGCCGGACCCGCGACTACACCTACGACCCGGACCGGATGCTGGCGTTGACCGGCAACACCGGGGTCTACCTCCAGTACGCGCACGCCCGGGTGCGGTCCATCCTGGCCCGCGCCGACGGTGCCGACGAGACCGTGGACCCGGGCGTCGCGCTGGACCCGGCGGAACGCGCGTTGATCCTCGACCTGGACGCCTTCGCCGACGTCCTCGACGAGGTGGTGGCCGGGTACGAGCCGCACCGGCTCTGCGGACACCTGCACCGGCTGGCGCAGAGCTTCACCACCTTCTACGAGCGGTGTCCGGTGCTGCGGGCCGAGTCGCCGTACCGGGGCAACCGGTTGGCGCTGTGCCGCCTCACCGGCGACACCCTGCGTACCGGCCTGGGCCTGCTCGGCATCGACGCCCCCGAGCGGCTCTGACGCGGATGTAAGGAGGGGTCCCCTGCTATCGCCTGGTGTATAGCAGGGGACCCCTCCTTACATCCGGCGGCAGCGGCTCCTGCGGTCCGCGATGGTGCACGTTCACACCGCCCGGACGGCTCGGACGGATCGGCGGATCGACGCCCTTCTTGACAGTGGACGAAGGGACGTCGAGACTTCGAAACAAGCCCGAAACAGTGATTCTCGCCGATCGGTTTCGCCTGGCTTGTTAGCGCTAACAGTGGTTCCGATCCGGTGCGTCCGAGGAGAGTCGCCGATGCCGAGAGTCCTGGCCCGGGTGAGCGCCCTGCTCACCGCCTTCCTGCTGATGGTGTCCGCCGCGCCCGCGCCGCGCGCCGACGCCGCCGCACTCGACCCGTTCACCGGGTACCTGATGGCGCACTTCATCGGGGAGTCGGCGAACGGGGAACAGCTCTACCTCGCCCACAGCCGCGACGGGCTGACCTGGCGCGACCTGAACAACGGCGCGCCCGTCCTGCTCTCCACCATCGGCACGAGGGGCGTCCGGGACCCCGCCCTGGTCCGCTCGCCCGCCGGTGACCGCTACTGGATCGTCGCCACCGACCTGCGCATCGCCAGCGGCACCTCGTGGAGCGACGCGGCCAACCGGGGCAGCACCAACCTGGTCGTGTGGGAGTCGCGCGACCTGGTGAACTGGTCCGCGCCGTGGCTGATCAACGTCGCCGGGGCGATCCCCGGTGCCGGCAACGCCTGGGCACCCGAGGCGATCTACAACGCGGCCACCGGCGACTACGTCGTCTACTGGGCCACCAACTCCGCGCGCAACGGCGTCACCAAACACCGCATCTGGTACGTGCGGACCACCGACTTCCGCAGCTTCACCGCACCCCAGCTCTACATCGAACGTCCCGGAACCCAGGGGTTGATCGACACGCAGATCGTCGAGGTGCCGAACAGCGTCGGCGGCTACCGCTACTATCGGGCCTCCGCCGACGGGCACATCACCATCGAGGCCAGCAACTCGATCCTCGGCTCGTGGACCACCCTCGGCAACCTGTCGCACCTCGGCATCTCCAACGGCACCGGCGGCGGCAACGTGGTGGAGGGGCCGATGTGGGCCCAGTTCAACGGCCGCAACGAATGGGCGCTCTGGCTCGACCAGTACGCCACCGGGCGCGGGTACATGCCGGTCACCTCGACGAACCTGGGCGGCGTCAGCAACTTCCGGACCCGCACCGACTACGCCATGGGCGGCACCCGCAAGCGGCACGGCTCGATCCTCAACCTGACGGCGGCCGAGGAGAGCCGGGTGCTCGCCCGCTGGGGCACCAGCACGCCGGTCAACCGGATCCAGGCGTACACCCACCAGGACCGGTACGTGCGGCACGTCAACTACGACGTCCGCATCGACCCGAACGTCAACCCGGCCCAGGACGCCCAGTTCCGGGTGGTGCCCGGTCTGGCGAACGCCTCCGGGAACGTCTCCTTCGAGTCCGTCAACCACCCCGGGTACTACCTGCGGCACTACGGTTTCGACTTCGTGCTGGCGGCCAACGACGGCAGCTCGGTGTTCGCCGCCGACGCCACCTTCCGGCAGGTCGCCGGGCTGGGGAACTCCTCCTGGAGCTCGTTCCAGTCCTACAACTACCCCGACCGCCACATCCGGCACTACGACTACCAGTTGCGGCTCGACCAGATCGGCGACACCCAGGCGCGCAACGACGCCACCTTCCGCCTCACCTCCTGAGAGGTACGCCCGGGCGAGCCTGCCGGCTCCGGCGCCACGCGGCGCCGGAGCCGGCGCGTCGTCGACTACTCGGTGGTGGTGGTGTCACGGAAGGCGGGCGGGCTCGTACGATTGCCCCGGGATCGTGGACAGGACAGCGGGGAGGGGCCATGGGCAAGGGCATCTACGTGCAGGAACTACCGGGCATCGGCAAGCGGTACGACGTCGACCTGGGCAGCAACACCCAACGGATCTCGATCGTGGTACGCCGCGACGGCAACCGCGACCTGTACGTCTTCGCCGCCGGGGCGGACGACCCGGTGGCCGTGATCGAGATGTCCGAGGAGCAGGCCCGCAAGGTGGGCGCGCTGCTGTCCGGCACGTACTTCTCCGAGTAACCGGCGCGCCGCCCGCTCCGCTCCGTCTAGCCCGCTCCAGGAGTCCTCACCGTGCACGCTGACCTCGTGGGCTTCGGTGCCCTTGTGCTCATCGCCGGGTTGCTGGCCCGCTTCGGCCGCCGGATCAACCTGCCGACCGTGCCGTTCTTCATGCTCGCCGGCATCCTGTTCGGGCCGGGCACCCCGGGTCCCGTGCTGGTCGCCCACCCCGAGGACCTCAGCCTGCTGGCCTCCCTCGGTCTGGTGCTCCTGCTGTTCCACCTGGGTGTCGAGTTCCCGGTCGAGCAGGTGCTCGGCAGCGGCAAACGGCTGTTCGTCGCCGCCGCCGCGTACATCGCCCTGAACGTCGGCGCCGGACTCCTCTTCGGGCTCGCCCTCGGCTGGGGCGGCTACGAGGCGTTCGTGATCGCCGGGGCGCTCGGCATCTCCTCGTCGGCCATCGTCACCAAGCTGCTCATCGAGTTACGCCGGCTGGCCAACGCCGAGACACCTGTGATCCTCGGCATCATCGTGATCGAGGACCTCTTCCTCGCGCTCTATCTGGCGCTGCTGTCGCCGTTGCTCTCCGGAGCCGGGTCGGCCGGCGAACTCACGCTGCGCATCGGGCTGAGCTTCGCGTACCTGGTCCTCCTCTTCGCCGTGGCCCGGTTCGGCGCCCGCCTGGTCGGCAAGCTGATCGACAGCCACGAGGACGAGTTGCTGGCCGTCCTGATGGTCGGGCTGGTGGTGCTGGTCGCCGGCATCTCGGCCGAGATCGGCGTCTCCGACGCCATCGGCGCGCTGATGATCGGCCTGGTGGTGGCCCGTACCCCCATCCGGGAACGGGCCGAACGCCTGGTGCTGCCGCTGCGGGACGTCTTCGCGGCGGTCTTCTTCGTGGTCTTCGGCCTGAGTATCGACGTGGGCGACTTCGGCGCGGTGGCGGTGCCGGTGCTGGCGGCCGTCGCGCTGACCGTCGTGACCAACGTGCTGGCCGGCCTGATCGCCGGGCGGCTGTTCGGGCTCAACCAGCGGGGTGCCGCCAACGTCGGCCTGACGGTGCTGGGACGCGGCGAGTTCTCGCTGATCCTGGCCACCCTCGCCCTCGGTGCCGGCCTGGACGAGCGCCTCGGCCCGTTCATCGCCCTGTACGTGCTGGTGCTGGCGGTGGCGAGTCCGCTGCTCGCGGCGAACTCCCGCTACCTCGCCCGGGTCATCCCGGACCGGCTGCTGCACTCCAGTTGGCGGTACGTCCGTGAGGAGACGATGAGCACCGCCTGCACCCACCTGGACCGCATCCAGATCACCGAGAGCGACGCCGAGGCGTGCCCGCAGTGCCTGGAGACCGGTGACGACTGGGTGCAACTGCGGATGTGCCTCACCTGCGGCGCGGTCGGTTGTTGCAGCGACTCGGTCAACAACCACGCCGAGGAGCACTACCGGCAGACCGGCCACCCGTTGATCCGCTCCCTGGAGGAGGGGGAGGACTGGCGGTACTGCTACATCGACGGCGCGCTGGTCCGGGCACCGATGGGCGCCGACCGGTGAGGTGGGCGCTCAGCGTCCCGCCGGTCGGGGCGTACCGACCCGGGTGACGCCGGAGCCGTGCTCGACCAGCGGCGCGACCAGCGCGGCGAGGACTCCGCCGAGCAGCGGGAAGACGATGAACACCCAGAGTTGGCGGAGGGCGGTCCCACCTTCGAAGATCGCCGGTCCGAAGGCCCGCGCGGGGTTCACCGCCGCCCCGGTCAGCGCCACACCGACCAGGTTCGCCACGGCGAGGGCCATCCCGATGGCCAGGCCGGCGAAGCCGGACAGGTCGGTGCTGCGCTTGCCCACCACCAGCACCACCAGGACGAAGAGGAACGTCAGGACGGTCTCCAGGAGCATCGCGCCACCGGCGTTGATGTGGGTGCCGTAGCCGTTGGCACCCAGTACACCCGTCTGGTCGGTCACGCCGCCCCAGCGGACCAGCACCCAGAGCAGGAACGAGCCCAGCGCGGCACCGGCGAACTGGGCGATCCAGTACGCCACCGCCCCGATCGGCGAGATCTTGCCGGAGAGCAGGACGCCGAGGGTCACCGCCGGGTTCACGTGGCTGCCGGAGAGCTGACCGATGGTGTAGACCAGCGCCAGCATGACGAACCCGAAGGACAGCGCGACCACCACCACGCCACCTTCGACGCGGGCCGCGACGGCGCTGCCCACACCGAGGAACACCAGCAGGAATGTGCCGATGAACTCGGCCACGTACCGCCTGACGTCGACCATGGCGTCAGTCTCACCCACCCGGTCACCCGACACACCCGTTTCCCCTGATCACCACTCCCGCCCGGCGTGCTCCTCGTCGATCATGGAGTGGTGGTGGCCGCGAATGCGCTGTACCGGTGCAAACCGCCGACCACAAGCCCATGATCGACGAGGCAGGCGCCGGGCGCGGGTAGGCCCGGGTCAGCCTCGGGGGAGGCGGGACCGGTCCGGGCGGTTCAGGCGTCGGTAGAGCGGTGCCAGTCGGCGGTGCAGTTCCCGGTAGTCGGCGAAGATCTCGTCGTAGGTGGCCCGGTGCGCCGGGTCGGGGGTGAAGGCCCGGTCGGTCCGCATCAGCGCGGGGATGTCGGCGAAGGTGAGCAGTCCGGTGCCGACCGCGCCGATCCAGCCCGCGCCCCGGGCGTTGACCGCCAGCGGCTGGGCGTCCCGCCGGATCTCCACGTCGAGCACGTCGGCGAAGATCTGGCACCACGAGTCCGACAGCGCGCCGCCGCCGGTGATCGCCATCGAGGTGACCCGTGCGCCGAGGAACCGGTCCACCGCCCCGGCCAGCCAGCGGGTGTTGAGGGCGACCCCCTCGAAGACCGCCCGCAGCAGGTCGGAGCGGTTGGTGTCGAGCGAGATGTTGAGGAAGGCGGCGCGCAGGTTCGGGTCGTCGACAGGGGCGCGTTCGCCGTACAGCCAGGGGGTGTAGAGCACGCCGTTGGCGCCCGGCGGCACGGTCGGGATGATCGCGTCGAACGCGTCGAAGATGGTGCCCTCGTCCCGGCTGACGTGCCCGGCGGCGAGCAGCGGGTCGTCGTACTCGACGATCTTGTCCCGTAGCCAGGTCAGGTTGGCCCCGGCGGTGGCCTGGAGGGCGGTCATCAGGTAGCGGTCGCCGATGGCGCAGGGCACCGAGGCGATGCCCGCCGCCACGTCGGTCTTCTTGCCCGGCACGTGCGCCGCGATCCACGACGAGGTGCCCAGGTAGAGGTGGGGTTCGCGGTCGCCGGTGGTGCCCGCGCCGATCGCCGCCGCGGTGTTGTCGATCGCCCCGGCGACCACCTCCACCGACTCCGGCAACCCCAGGTGCGTGGCGGCGGCCGGGGTCAGCGTGCCGATCACGTCGGTGCAGGCCACGATCGGGGGCAGCTTGTCGCGGTCGATGCCGCAGTCGGCGACCAGGGCGGGGGAGTAGCGGATGTCGCCGGGCCGCCGGTTGTCGGTCACCCACGAGGTGAGGATCGAGTCGACGGTCGCCACCGTCCGCCCGGTCAACTTCAGGTTGATCCAGTCCAGCACGTTGAGGAAGGACGCGGTCCGCGCGTACACCTGCGGCATCTCGTCGCGGACCAGCAGCATGTGCGCGGCCGGGTCCTTGCCGGTGGGCGAGGGCATCCCGCCGGTGAGCCGCAGCCACCGCGCGATGCGGCGCACCGACATCCCCTGGTACGCGGGGAAGCCGCCGAACTGTCGACGCAGGTGGGGTGCGCCGCGCATGTCGAGCCAACTGATGCACGGCGTCAACGGCTCCCCGGCGGCGTCCACCGCGATGGTGCCCTCGCCCTGCGTGGAGGCGCACACCGCGCGGACCGCCCGCATCTGGTCCGGATGCGCCCGGCCCAGCTCGGCGGCGACCTCCCCGAGCGCCGTCCACCACGCCACCGGGTCCTGCTCGGCGCCGCCGCCGGGCAGCACGTGTAGCGGCACCGGCCGTTCGGCCCAGCCGGTCACGGTGCCGTCGGCGGCGACCAGGGCGGCCTTCATCCCGGACGTGCCGAGGTCGATCGCCAGGATCTGCGGTGCCGTGGCGACCACCCGCCTCAGACCCCCTCGACCTGCGCGAAGACCCGGTCGAACCGGGCCAGCGCGTCGTCGATCACCTCGTCGGTGTCGGCCAGCGAGGTGTACATCCGGGAGCCGGCCAGCGTGACGATGCCGTGCGCGGTGTACGCGGCGCCCATCTGCTCCATGAGTCGCTTGCGGGCCTTGTTCTCGCGCAGCAGCTTCACCGGGTTGCGCATGTCCAGCAGCATCACGCCGCTGCACTCCAGGTGCACGATCGACCCCTGGTTGTACGCGACGTACGGCAGGCCGTACGTGTCGATCAGCCGTTGCAGACCCCGGGTCAGCCGGTCACCGGCACGGCCGGCGACCACCGGCGCGTTGGTGCGCGCCATCTCCTCGATCGCGAAGTACCCGGCCGCGCAGGAGAGCGGGTTGGCCGACAACGTGCCGCCGACCTGGATGTGCGCGCCGCTCTTGCCGTCCAGCCCGGAGCCGAAGACCGCCATCACGTCGGAGCGTCCGCCGACCCCGCCGGCCATCGGGTACCCGCCGGAGACCGCCTTGCCGAGCACCGTCAGGTCCGGGGTGACGCCGAAGTAGCCGGCGGCCCCGCCCAGCCCGAGGCGGAAGCCGGTGACCACCTCGTCGAAGACCAGCAGCGCGCCGAACTCGTCGCACAGCTCGCGGACCCCGGCGTTGAAGTCGCGGGGCGCCGGCCGGGTGCCGGACTCCGGGCCGACCGGTTCCACCACCACCGCCGCCGTGCCGCCGCGCAGCCGGTTCTCCACCAGCTTGCGCTTGAGCTGCCCGAGGTCGTGCGGGAACGCCTCCCGGGTCCGGCTGGTCGCGCCGAACGGGATGCCCTTGGCGTTCATCCGGTACGTGCCGGGCACCCGCAGCCCGTACACCATCGTGTCGGACCAGCCGTGGTACGCGCCGCCGACCTTGATCACCATCTTCTTGCCGGTGAACGCGCGGGCACCCCGGACCGCCGCCATCACCGCCTCGGTGCCGGAGCCCAGGGCGCGGTACATCTCCACGTGCGGCATGTACCGGTGGATGATCTCGGCGAGCTTGAGTTCGTACTCGTGGAACAGGCCGGTCACCGGCCCGGAGGCGCGCACCACCTCGGCCACCCGCTCGTTGACCGGGCCGTAGTTGCTGCCCAGGATCGTCGGCCCGCCGGCCTGGAGGAAGTCGATGTAGGTGTTGCCGTCCCGGTCGACCAGGTACGCCCCGTCGGCCTTCTCGACCGCCAGCGGGAACGGGTAGTTGAAGGCCAGGTTGTGCTGCACCCCGCCGGGGATGCGCAGCTTGGCCCGGTCGGTGATCTCCTTGCTGGCCCGGCACTTGGTCTCGAAGTAGTTCAGCACGTCCAGCATCGCGTCGTGGCGCAGCCCACGCAGCGGCTGGGCGGTCAGCGCCTTGAGCCGGCGCATCACGTCGTCGACGTCGGGGTACTCGCTGATGGCGTACCCGAGCCGGGCGGACTCCGCACCCGGCGCCTCGGTCTCGTCGGCGCCCCGGGCGTCAGTCGCCCCGGCGTCGGCGTCGGCGGCGTTCTCGGCCCCGGCGTCGGTCCGGGTGGTCGCGGTCTGGGCGGCGGCGGTCGCGTCGGCGCTGGGCAGGTCCTCGTCGGCGGGTACCCGCAGCGGTTCGACCGCCTCGGTGATCTGCGCGGCGATCCGCTTCTCGTCGGCGCGCAGCTTGCCGAAGGCGATCTCGCGGATCGCGGTCGGGATGGTGTAGACCCGGCCCGTCTCGCTGGTCAACGCCAGCAGGTACGCGATGGAGACCTTCTCCAGCAACGCCATGTTGAACACCGCCCGGTCCGGGTCGGTGCCGACGGCCACCACGCCGTGGTTGGCGATGATGTAGGCGTTGTCGCCGCTGGCCACCTTCTTCTGCACGTTGCGGGCCAGGAAGCCGGTGCCGGACGGGGCGTAGTCGATGATCGCCACCTCCCGGCCGAGGAAGCGCACCTGCTCGTCGGTGAGCGCCGGGATCGGCTTGCGCAGGAAGGCCAGCGCCGACGCGTACGGCTGGTGGGTGTGCACGATCGCGTTGACGTCCGGGCGTTCCCGGTAGATGTTGGCGTGCATCCCGCACTCGATGGAGGGCTTGAGGTCGGCACCGGTGCCGTCGGGCACGTGCTTGCCGTCGAAGTCCACCAGGCAGATGTCCTCGACCCGCATCCGGTCGTAGTCGTAGTTGCTCGGGGTCACCGCGTACAGCCGGTGGCCGGGCACCCGCACCGAGACGTTGCCCTCGGTGGCCTTGAGATATCCCCGGGCGAGCATCGTCCGGCACATGTCGACCACGTGCTGACGGGAGAGTCGGTGCTGCACGGTGCGCTCCTCGGTCGGATCGGCGGCGGGCTCCATCCTCGCCCGGACGTACGGGTCGAAGCACCGTCCCGTAGGCAGCGAGAATCGGCGGCTCTTTTATCCCGACGTGACAAAATCGGCCGGGTGAGCGCCCCCGTCTCCGCCACTCCCTGGCGGCGTCTCCCCGCCGACCTGGCCGCCTCCATGCGTCCGCACCTGCCGTCGACGGTCGCCGCCGTGGCGGGCGCGGTCACCGAGGCCACACCCGCCTTCGCCGGCATCGCCGACGACAAGTTCGTCCGCGACGTGCACACCGCCGTCCAGGTCGCCCTCGACCGGTTCCTCGACCTGGTCGGCACCGACGAGCCCGCGTTACCGCCCCGGATCCGGGAGGTCTTCGTCGCCCTCGGTGCCGCCGAGGCCCGCGAGGACCGGGGACCGGAGGCCCTGCTCGCGGCCCTGCGGATGGCCGCCCGGCTGCTGCTGCGGACCGCCTCGCAGTCGCTGGCCCGACTCCGCCCGGTCGACACCGAGGAACTCATCGACCTCTCCGACGCGGTCAGCGCGTACGTCGCCGAACTGGCCGCGGCGAGCACCGACGGGTACGCCCTCCAGGTGCGCGAGCAGGCCGGCGAGGGTGACCGCCGCCGGCAGCTCGCCGAACTGCTGCTACGCGGCGACGGCATGCCCAGCGCGGTGGCGGCGGCTGCCGCCCGGATCGGCTGGCCGGAGCTGGACACCGTGGTGCCCGTGCTCCTGCCGCCCGACCAGGCCCGTGACGCCCGGTTCCGGTACGGCGCCGAGGGCCTGGTGATCGAGCGCGGCCGGGACGCGCTGCTGCTGCTGCGGGCCGGTCCCCGGG
>NZ_SISL01000153.1:0-12645 GCF_004307965.1 Verrucosispora sp. SN26_14.1
GCGGCGCACGCCCCGACACCGCCGAGCGCCGAGCCGCCGCCGCTGCCGACCCAGACCCAGTGGTTCATCGGCGTCGACGGGCAGCGGCAGGGCCCGTTCGACCTCGGTGGGCTGGCCGCCCAGGTGGCCGCCGGCACGCTGGGCCCGGAGACGCTGGCCTGGCGGGCCGGCATGGCACAGTGGCAGCCCGCCGGGCAGCTTCCCGAGCTCGCCTCGGTGCTGGCCAGCGTTCCGCCGCCGCTGCCGCCGCGATGAGCGGCGCGACCGTCCCGCCGGCGTTCGGATGCGGCAACTGCGGCGCCCGGGTGGAGTACGCACCGGGCGCGGCAGTGCTGCGCTGCCCGTACTGCGGCAGCCAGCAGGAGATCGCCGGAGCCGGCCGGGAGGTACGCGAGCACGCGTACGCCCAGTTGGCGACGCTGGCGCGCAAGCCGGCGGCGCAGGTCGGCGCGTACACCTTCGTCTGCCCGGGCTGCGGTGCCCGCACCGAGAGCAACGCGCTGGCCAAGCGGTGCCAGTTCTGCGCCGCGCCACTGGTGGCCGACCACGCGACGGGCAGCCTCATCGCCCCGGAGGGGGTGCTGCCGTTCCAGGTCGACCGCGCCGGTGTGCGGACGGCTCTGAGCACCTGGTGCCGCAGCCGCTGGTTCGCGCCGAACAGCCTGAAGAAGGTCAGCGAGGCGGAGACGCTCAAGGGCACGTACCTGCCGCACTGGACGTTCGACGCGCGGACCGTGTCGCAGTACCGGGGGCAGCGCGGCCAGCACTACTGGGTCACCGAGACGTACACGGTGATCGTCGACGGCAAGGCGGAGACGCGGACCCGGCAGGTACGCCACACCCGGTGGTATCCGGCCGGCGGCACGGTCCGGCGGGACTTCGACGACGTGCTGGTCCCGGCCACCCGGTACCTGCCGGAGCAGCAGCTGGACCGGTTGGCCCCGTGGCCGCTGACCGAGGCGGTCGCGTACCACGGGGACTACCTGGCCGGTTACCACGCGCTGCGCTACGACACCGAGCCCGAGGCGGGGCTGGCCACGGCGAAGACCCGGATGGCGCCGGTCATCCAGGGTGACTGCCGCAGCGACATCGGTGGCGACGAACAGCGCGTCGACTCCGTCGACACCAGCTACTCGGACGTGACGTACAAGCTGATGCTGTTGCCGGTCTGGATCGCCGCCTACCTGCACGCCGGGCGGTCGTACCAGATCCTGGTCAACGCCCGCACCGGCGAGGTGATCGGCGAACGCCCGTACAGCAAGGTGAAGATCGCTGCCGCGGTGCTGGCCGCGCTGGCGCTGGTCGCCGCGATCGTGCTGGCGTTCGCGCTGGGTCGGTAGGAGCCGCGCGGGTCTCGGACGCCGCCGCGTACCTCACGCGGCGGCGATCTGGATCTTGCGACCGACGCCGGCCCGGAACTGCGCCATCGCGTCGGCGTACTTCTCCAGCGGGAACCGGTGGCTGATGAAGACGGCCGGGTCCAGGACCCCGACGGCGAAGAGTTCGGCGGCACGTTCGAAGCTGTGCAGCACGGCCATCGAGCCGGTGACGGTGATCTCCTTGTTGTAGATGCGGTAGGGCTCGACCGGCACCCGGGTGGCGTACTCGGAGACGCCGAACTGGAGGAACGTGCCGGCCGGCGCGACCCGGCCCAGGCCGTCGGAGATGGCGGCCTGCACGCCGGTGCAGTCGATCACCACGTCCCAGCCACGCGGCCGGTCCAGGTCGTCGGCGCCCGCCGCGCTCGCCGAACAGCCCAGCGCGACGGCGGTGGCGAGGCGGTCGGCGTTCGGGTCGACCACGCTGACCGTGGCCGCGCCGCACCGTTTGGCCAGTTCGAGCATCATCAGGCCCATCGTGCCGGCCCCGTAGATCAGGTAGTGGTCGGCGAGCCGCCGGGGCAGCACGTCGAAGCCGCGTACCGCGCAGGAGAGCGGTTCGATCAGGGCCGCGTCGGCCGGGGCGACGCCCTCGGGCAGCACCACGCAGTTGCGGACCGGAGCGAGGGCGTACTCGGCCGCTCCCCCGGCGACGGTCACGCCGATGGCGTTCCACCGTTCGCAGAGGTTGCCCCGGGCCCGCCGGCACTGGTAGCACTCGCCGCAGTGCAGCGACGGGTCCACGGCGACCGGGTCGCCGACGCGGACCTCGGTGACGTCGCCGCCGACCGCGACCACCGTGCCGGCGAACTCGTGGCCCGGCACGATCGGGTACGCGGGCGCGAACTCGCCGTCCATGATGTGCAGGTCGGTGCCGCAGATCCCGCTGCCGGCCACCTCGACGACCACGTCCCGGGGGCCGGGCGTGGGGTCCGGTACGGACTCGACGCTGATCTGACCCGGCGTGACGATGACTGCTGCCTTCACTTGACCGCCCCCATGGAGAGTCCTCGGACGAGTTGTTTCTGGGCGATCCAGCCGGCCAACACCACCGGCAACGACACGATCGTCGCCGCCGCGCAGAGCCGGGCCAGGAACAGCCCTTCGGAGGTGATGAAGCCGACCAGGAAGATCGGCGAGGTGCCGGCCCTGGTGGCGGTGAGATTGACCGCGAGGAAGAACTCGTTCCAGCTGAAGATGAAGCAGATCAGCGCGGTGGCGGCCAGGCCGGGCGCGACGATCGGCAACAGGATCCGCCGGATGGTGACCAGCAGGCTCGCGCCGTCCATCGCCGCCGCCTCGATCAGGGCGGTCGGCACCTCCAGCATGAACGAGCGCATCATCCAGACCGCCAGCGGCAGGTTCATCGCCGTGTAGAGCACGACCAGGGTCCAGACGTTGTCCAGCATGCCGAGGTTCTGCACCAGCAGGTAGATCGGCAGCAGCGCGGCGACCACCGGCAGCATCTTGGTGCTGATGAAGAAGAACAGCACGTCACGCCACTTGGCGACCGGCCGGATGGAGAGCGCGTACGCGGCCGGGGTGGCCAGCAGCAGCACCAGCAGCGTGGACATCACGCTGGCCATCAGCGAGTTGAGCAGGTACGGCATGAGGTCCCGGTCGAAGACCTGTCGGTAGCCGTCGAGCACCGGGGTGAAGAACCAGGCCGGCGGGTTGCTCGCGGCGTCCACCTCGCGTTTGAAGCCGGTCAGCACCATCCATGCCACCGGCAGGAAGAACAACAGTCCGGCGAGCCAGGCCAGCACGGTCCAGACCGCGCCGGTGACGCCCGCCCCGCGCCGGACCGGGGCAGCGGTACGCCTCATCGCGCGTCCTCCATCCGGAACAGACTGGAGAGCAACCGCAGCGCGAAGGTGGCGACGACGATCGTGCCGATCACCACCACCACACCGGCTGCGGCGGCCTCGCCGTACTCGAACTTGCGGAAGGTGGTCAGGTAGATCTCGTACGGCAGGTTGGTGGTGGCCCGCCCGGGACCGCCCTGGGTGATGGTGAAGACCGCGTCGAACGTCTGCACCAGGTAGATCGCGCCGAGCAGGGCGCCGAGTTCCAGGTAGGGCCGCAGGTAGGGCAGCGTGATCCGGGTGAAGGTCTGCCACGGTCCGGCGCCGTCGACCCGGGCGGCCTCCAGCGTCTCCAGGGACTGGCCCTGCAACCCGGCCAGGATGATCAGCATCATGAACGGGGTCCACTGCCAGACCAGCGAGGCGACCACGGCCACCATCGGGTACTGCGACACCCAGTCGGTGCTGCCGCCGACGATGCCGTTGATCAGGCCGTACGACGGGTTGTAGATGGCGTGCTTCCAGAGCAGTGCCGCCGCCATCGGCATCACCAGGAACGGGGTGATCAGCAGCGTCCACACGATGCCCCGGCCGGGGAACTTCCGGTCCAGCAGGAGGGCCAGGCCGAGGCCGAGCAGCACCGAGACGATCACCGACGAGGCGGTCAGCACCACGGTGTTGACCAGGGCGGCCCGCAGTCGGGCGTCGCTGAGCACGGTCGCGTAGTTGGCCAGCCCGATGAACTCCTGGCTGCCCGGACGCAACGCGTTCCAGCTCTGGGTGGACAGGTAGAGGGTGAACAGGAACGGCAGCTGGGTCACCACGATGGCGAAGACCAGGGCGGGCAGCAGCGGGGCGCGGCGGGCCCAGCGCTGTTTACGGTCCGGCCGGGTGGGACGTACGGCGGGACGCGGGCTCGCGTCCGGGTCGGTGGTGGTGGTCGTGGTCATCGATCCGCCTCACAGGGCAGGGTCGGGGCCGGCCGGTCGACCGGCCCCGACACGCGGCTACCGGTGTTTGCTGGCGGCTTCCTCGGCCAACCGCTGGCCGTCGGCGAGCGCCCGTTCGACGGTGCTCTGGCCGGCGATCGCCGCCGACACCTCCTGGGAGACCTTGGTGCCGAGGTCGGCGAACTCGGGGATGCCGACGAACTGCACCCCCAGCGCGGGCCGGGGCTGCACACCCGGGGCGACCGGGTCGGCCTCCTGGATGGACTTGAGCGTGATGTCGGCGAAGGCGCTCGCGGACTCGCGGTACTCGGCGATCTCGTAGGTGGACTGGCGCTTGCCGGCCGGTACCCGGGACCAGCCGAGCGAGCCGCCGATCAGCCGCTCGTACTCCTTGCCGGTCGCCCAGGAGATGAACTTCCAGGCGGCGTCGGCGTTCTTGGTGGTCTTCGGCATGGCCAGCGCCCAGGCCCAGAGCCAGCCCGACGAGTCGGTCTTCTCGACCGGCGCGTACACGTAGCCGACCTTGCCGGCGACGGTGCTGGAGTTGGGGTCCTCCAGGGTGCCGGCGGCGGAGGTGGCGTCGTACCACATCGCCGCCTTGCCCTGGCCGAACGTGTTCAGGCACTCGGTGAACCCGGACTGCGGTGCGCCCGGTTGACCGTGCGCGCGGAGCAGGTCGACGTAGAACGTGGTCGCCTCGGTGAACTCCGGCGCGTTGACCTTCGGCGTCCAGTCCTTCTCGAACCAGGTGCCGCCGAAGGTGTTCACCACGGTGGTCAGCGGCGCGAACAGCTCACCCCAGCCGGGCAGCCCGCGCAGGCAGATGCCGGAGATCCCCTTGTCCTTGTCGTCGAGCTGGGCGGCGAACCCGGCGACCTGCTGCCAGGTCGGGCGCTCCGGCATGGTGATGTTCTTGGCCGCGAAGAGTTCCTTGTTGTACATCAGGAACGACGACTCGCCGTAGAACGGCGCGGCGTAGAGCTTGCCGTCCTGGCCGGAGAGTGAGGCGACCATCGGTTCGAGCAGGTCGCCCTTGTCGTAGCCGGTGTCCCCGTCGGCGTACGAGCTGAGCTCGTGCAGCCAGTCGTTCTGCGCCCAGATGGGCGCCTCGTACGCGCCGATGGTGGCCACGTCGTACTGGCCGCCCTGGGTGGCGACGTCCTGGGTGACCCGGTCGCGCAGCTCGTTCTCAGGCAGGATCGTGAACCGGACGGTGATCCCGGTGTCCTTGGTGAAGTTCTCGGCGGTGACCTTGGCCAGGTCCTCCATCTGCGGGTTGCCGACCATCAGCACGGTGATGGCCGTGCCGTCGCCGGACGACCCGCCGCCGGCTCCGGAGCAGGCGGTCGAGACCAGCGCGACGGCGAGACCGACGGCGAGCGTGCCGCGCCATCGGCGCGGAGATCGTGTTCTGGGCACAGCGAACCTCCGGAAGTGGTGGTGAGGGTGAGGGTGAAGGGACGGTCGGCCGGGGCGCTCAGACGCGCAGCACCACCGGACCGAGCAGCGAGTAGCGGTGCGCCTCGGAGGCCGGCAGCGCGGTGTCCGTGACGACGGTGTCGAGGTCCGCCACGTCGGCGAACCGGCAGAAGCTGTGCCCGCCGAACTTGGTGTGCACCCCGGCGAAGACGACCCGCCGGGCCACCGCCATCACCTGGGCCTTGACGGCGGCCACGGCCGGGTCCGGTGTGGTCAGCCCGTGCTTGCGGGAGATGCCGTTGGCCCCGACGTAGGCGAGGTCGATCACGAAGCCGGCGAGCATCCGGGTGGCCCAGTGGTCGACGGTGGCCAGCGTGCGTCCGCGCACCCGGCCGCCGAGCAACAGCACCGTGACCGACGGGTACGCGGCCAGCGTCGCCGCGGTGTGCAGCGAGGCGGTCACCACGGTCAGTTGCCGGTGGGTGGGCAGCGCCTCGGCGATGAGCTGCGGGGTGTAGCCCTCGTCGATGAAGATCGACTCGGCGTCGCCGAGGTGTTCCACGGCTGCGGTGGCGATCCGTCGCTTCTCCACGACCATCCGGGTGGCCCGGGTCTCCAGGGTCGTCTCGAAGCGGGCGGTCTCCATCGGGTAGGCACCGCCGTGCGTCCGGCGGACCAGGCCCTGCTGGGCCAGCAGGCTCAGGTCACGACGGATGGTCTCCGGCGCGACGCTCAGCTCGACGGCGAGGTCGCGGACGTCGACGTCGCCCTGCCGGCGCGCCACGGCGAGGATGTGGTGGCGGCGCTGGTTCGCGTCCACTCTGTACCTCCCGTCGGCGTGTGTGTCTTTTTGTAACACCGTGGACGGTCAGGTGACTCCGGTCACATGCGGGTGATTCTGGTGGGTTTGTTGCCCGTAAGCCAGCCCGAACGGGCAGCACATAACGGCCATTGAACCTTTACCGCGCAGAACGACCGCCCGATTGGCGCCCCGGGTTGCCCGATCAGCACCCGGTGCGCCCGGTCGGGCGTCGCCTCGTCAGCTCGACGCGGGCCCGTTGTCGACCAGCCGGAAATAGGTGGTCAGCGTCGCGTCGCCGATCTCCTCGAGGATCAGCCCCCGGGTCGGCGAGTGCTGGAGGAACGCGGACAGGTTGCTGATCGCGTACGCGGGCGCGCCGCCCCGCTGCCCGTCCCGCACGATCGTGAACCGCTGCCTCGGCTCGCCCGGATCACAGGCGGCACCCACCACGCGCAACGGCGCACTGCCCGAGGAGCGCGACTCCCAGCAGGTGTCCCCCGCCCCGGCGACCCGGACCAGATAGGTGTCCCCGCCCTGCGGCACGAAGACGAAGAGCTGGTCGCCCTCGTCCCCGTCGACCTCGCCGAGACCACCCTCGTCGCGCATCGACACCCCGCCGATCCCGTCGACCCGCACGACGGTGGCCCGGCGCTGCCCGGACAGCACCCCGCCGGCGCCCACCGGCGGCGCACCGGTGGTGCCCGAGGCGGGACTCGACGGGTCCGTGACGGACGGCCGAGAGCCATTCGGCGCGGGGCGCGACGACGTGGTGGACGGACTCGACGAGCCGGTGGGGGGACCGACCACGTCGGGACTCGGCGTGGCCCCGGGTGGGCCGGTGGCCGGGACGGGGGTCGGTCCCGCCGGCCCGACCGGGATGGTGTGCGGCGGCCCGGCGAGGCGGATGGCGGCGGTGCCGGCACCGAGCGCGGCGACCAGGAGGACACCGACCGTGACGGTCGCGACGTGCCGTCGACGGCGTCGGGTGTCCCCCCGGCGCCGGATCTCGGCGGCGGGGTGGACCCGGCCCTGCCCGCCGTGCCGGGCCAACCCGCGCAGGGCGTCGTCCAGCTCGCGGTCAGCGGTCATGTCCCCTCCCCCCGCTGGTCACCTGGTGCTCGTCGTCGCCCAGGTGGGCGGCGAGGGCGCGTCGCCCCCGGGCGAGCCGCGTCTTGACGGTGTTCACGTTGGTGCCCGCCTCGGTGGCGATCTCCGCCACGCTGAGGCCCACCAGATGGTGCAGGACCACCACCCGGCGCTGGTCTGCGGGGATGCGGCGCAGCGCGGCCACGATCGCGACGTGGTCGACCGAGCTGCCCTCGACGCGCTCCTCGGCGGCGTGCCGTCGGTGGGCCGTGAGCCGGTTGACCGTCTTGCGCCAGGCGCTGACCGCCACCCGGTACGCGACGCTGCGCACCCACGCCTCCGGGCTGTCGCACTCGCGGACGGTCGCCCACCGGTCCCAGGCCCGGGCGTACGCCTCCGCCACCGCGTCCTCCGCCTCGGCCCGACGGCCGATCATGGCGTAGAGGTGGCCCAGCACCCGCTGGGCCGACGCGGAGTAGAAGGCGTCGAACTCGTCAGCGTCGCGCATCGATCACGGTCTCCAGCCGATCCGGTCGCTCCTGGTCATGCCGCATCCCCGCCGGACGTCAGCCCTGCCGTGGCGCGGGCCCGGTGTCGTTGAACCGGAAGCTGTCGAACGGCGCCGCGTCGCCCAACTCCTCCAGGATCAGCCCGTTGCGCGCCGTGGTCCGCAGGTAGGCCCAACTGTTGCTGATCACGAACTCGCGGGCACCGCCACCCTGCGCCCTGGTGATGACGAACCGCTGGAGCGGGTCACCGGCCCGGCAGGTGGCGCCCCGCACCACCAGCGGTCGGGCGTTGCCCGGGTTGTGCGTCTGCCAGCAGACCGGCTGCCCGGTGCCGCCGCCGTAGTACGACTTGATGAGGTACTCCTGCCCGCCCAGCGGGGTCGGCACGAACACCTGCCGTCCCCGGTCGTCGTCCACCTCGGCCAGCCGTCCCCCGTCGAGCAACGACAGCCCGGACTCGAACGCGCCGACCCGGACGATCGTGACCCGACGCGTGCCGGAGAGTACCGGCTCCACGGTCGGCGTCGGCGTCGGCTTCGGCTTCGGCGTCGCCGCGACGAACGGCGCCGCCATCGCCAGCGGCTCGACCGCCGGTGGCGCACTCTCGGACGCCGACGCCACCCCGTACACACCCACTGCGGCGGCGACCAGCGCCACCAGGCCCGTACCGGCGAGCCACCTACTCGTCACCATCATGGCCTCCCACCTTCCGGCTACCGCCCCGAGCCCGTCCGACCGGTCCGGGTGTCGGTCCGTACAGCCTGATGACGCCTGGCACGCCGCGGTGGTTTCACCACGACGCACGATCACTCTGCGTACGGATTTCGGGTACGCATCGACGACTTCTTCCCTTTGCGTGACCGAGGCAATACGGTAAGTCGGCTGCCGGGCCGCGAACCGGAGGGTTCCCCATGACGGAGTACGACTATGTGGTGGTCGGCGCGGGTTCGGCCGGCTGCGTACTGGCCAACCGCCTGACCGAGGACCCCGGTGTCCGGGTGCTGGTGATCGAGGCCGGCGGTTGGGACGGTAGCCCGTGGGTGCGCATCCCCAAGGGCTTCAGCCGGCTGATGGACGACCGGCGCACCGCCTGGCACTACCCCGCCGAGGTGCGCTCCGGCCGGCAGGAGATCTGGCAGCGGGGACGCCTGATCGGCGGTTCCAGCTCGATCAACGGCATGGTGTACGCCCGGGGCGACCGGCTCGACTACGACCAGTTGGAACGCCTCGGCAACCCCGGCTGGGGCTGGGACACCATGCTGCCGATCTTCAAGCGGCTGGAGGACAACCCGCTCGGTGCCTCCGACGTACGCGGAGCCGGTGGCCCGTTGCGGCTCTCCACCGCCACCGCCACCGACGAGGTCAGCGAGGAGACCATCGCGGCCGGGGAGGAACTCGGCTGGCACCGCACGGACGACCTGAACGCCGGTGACGGCGAGCGGATCGGCTACCTGATGGCCACCATCCGCGACGGCCGCCGCAGCAGTGCCGCCGACGCCTTCCTGCACCCGGTCCGGCATCGGCCCAACCTGCACGTCGCGGTGAACACGGTGGTCCGCCGGGTGATCGTGGAGAACGGTCGCGCCGTCGGCGTGCACGCGCACCGGAGCGGGCAACCGGTCGACTTCCGGGCCCGGGCGGAGGTGGTCCTCGCCGCCGGGGCGATCGCCACCCCGCACCTGTTGCAGGTCTCCGGGATCGGCCCGGCCGACACGCTGCGCCGGGCCGGGGTCGACGTGCTGCTCGACCGGCCCCGGGTCGGTGCCGGGATGCGGGAGCACCGGACCACCCCGATCCAGTTCCGGCTGACCGGTCGGGTCGGCTACAACCCGCGTCTGCGCGGGCCGCTCGGGCAGGGTCGGGAGATGCTGCGCTACCTGCTGACCCGCCGAGGTCCGCTGGCCCTGCCGGTGTACGACGTCGGCGCGTACCTCCGCTCCACGCCCTCCGCCGGGCATCCGGACGCGCAGTTGCTGGTCGCGCCCTTCTCGGCGGCACCCCGACGGCCCGGACGGGCGCTGGAGCTGGAGGCCGAGTCGGGGCTGATGGCGCAGGTCACGGTGACCCGGCCGGAGAGCGAGGGCAGCCTCGCCATCACCTCCGCCGACCCGGAGGCTCCGCCCCGGATCGTCGCCGGCTACTTCGACGCGGCGCACGACCGGCGGGTGGCCGTGGACGCCTTCCGGCGGGCCCGGGAACTCTTCGCCACCGGCCCGATCGCCAAGCGGATCTCGATGGAGACGCTGCCCGGCCCGGCGGTCCGCGAGGACGACGAGATCATCCAGGCGGGGCTGGCGCTCGGGTACTGCGGCTACCACGCGGTCGGCACCTGCGCGATGGGGCCGGGCGACGACTTCGTGGTGGATCCGCAGCTGCGGGTACGGGGCGTCGCGAGCCTGCGCGTGGTGGACGCCTCGGTGCTGCCGACCCTGGTCAGTGGTTATCTCAACGCACCGGTGATGGCACTGGCGTGGCGCGCCGCGGACCTCATCCGAGCCGCCTGACGACGGTATGCTTCCGCCACCGTCCATCTTGGAGTCGTACATGTTCTCGATGCGTCGCGCACGGCTGGTCAGCCGCCTGCTCGCCCTCACCCTCGTCGGCACGGTGCTGTCCGCCGCACCGGCCGGCGCCGCCCCGACACAGATGTCGTCGCCCCCGGGGTGGACGACCGTGCCCGGCACCACCCCCGCGCTGTCCCGGCCGGCAGCCGCCGTCTACGGAGGCGACGTGCACCTGGTCGCCGAAGGCCCCGGCGACAGCGTGGTGCACAACCGGTACTCCATGCAGACCGCGGCCTGGTCGGGCTGGCAGACCGTGCCGGGCCTGGCCCAGGCGGCCTCCGCCCCGGCCCTGATCCTCTACGGCGACGGGCTGCACGTCTTCGTCCGGGGGCCGGCGGGCACCATCCGGACCGCCCACTACTCGCTGACGACCGCGAGTTGGTCCGCCTGGTCGACGGTGCCCGGGTCGGGCGCGACCACGTCGGAGCCGGCTGTCGCGGTGTACGGCGGTCACCTGCACCTGTTCGTCCGGGCAACGCCGGGCGTCCTGCGCACGGTCCGGTACGACCAGAGCACCGGCACCTGGTCGGGCTGGTCGACGCTGGCGGGCCTCCAGGGCGCGACCTCCGCGCCGACCACCGCGGTCTACGGGGGCTGGCTCTGGGTGTTCGTCCGCAGCTCGGTCGACACCCTCCGCACCGTCCGGTACGACCTGTCCACCGACGCCTGGACGACCTGGTCCACGGTGCCCGGCTCGGCGGGTACGCCGTCCGGCCCGGCCGCCGAGGTGTACGGCGGCGACCTGCGGTTGTACGTCAGCGACGTCGACACCGGCACGGTCCGCACCGCCGCGTACACGCTGAACACCTCCACCTGGTCGCGATGGTCGGCGGCGACCCGCCCGGTCGACCTGGTCTCGGCGCCCGGCACCACCGTCTACGGCGGTCACGTGCACCTCTTCGTGCAGGGTTCGCAGCAGCAGGTCCACCGGTCGCTGATCGGGTAGTGACGACGGTCGGGCGGGCCGTCGGCGCGACGGCCCGCCCGCACCCGACGACCGGGTGGTCACCCACGCCCGACCGGCTGTGAGCTGCGTTACCAATACGTCGACCGGGAATCAGCACGCCGGTCGCGGGTTGGAGCCAGATATGACCGTCGCACCACTGCCTGCTCAGCGTCCGGACCGGCCGGAGATCCTCCGATGAGCGCCCCGCCGCCGGGCGCGCTGATGCCGGGCGACCTGATGAGCCCCCGGCAACGCGTACGGCTCATCCTCGTCCTCGGCTCCCTGATCGCGGTGGGGCCGCTGACCATCGACATGTATCTTCCGGCGCTGCCGGCCATCGCCGAGGACCTCGGCACCAGCTCGGCGGCGGTCCAGTTGACCCTCACCGGCACGCTGGTCGGGCTCGCCCTCGGCCAGTTGCTGATCGGCCCGCTCTCCGACGCCGTCGGTCGGCGCACGCCGCTGATCGCCGGCACCGCGCTGCACATCGTCGCCTCGGTGCTGTGCGCGCTCGCCCCGAACGTCGCCGTGCTCGGCGCGCTACGGGTCCTCCAGGGCCTGGGCGCCGCAGCCGCCGCCGTGATCGCCATGGCCGTGGTCCGTGACCTGTTCAGCGGAAGGGCCTTCGCGCAGGTGCTGTCCCGCCTGCTGCTGGTGATGGGAGCCGCTCCGGTGCTCGCGCCCACGCTCGGCAGCGAACTGCTGCGCTGGACGCGGTGGCAGGGTGTCTTCGCCGCGCTGGCCGTCTTCGGCGTCCTGCTGATGCTGGTCGCCGTCTTCGGCCTGCGGGAGACGTTGCCGCCGGCCCGCCGTCAGCGCGGCGGGGTGGTGTCCACCGCCCGCCTCTACCGCTCGCTGCTGCACGACCGGCCCTTCGTCGGGCTGGTGCTCGTGGCCGGGCTGGCGATGTCGTCGATCTTCGCCTACGTCAGCGGCTCCTCCTTCGTCCTGCAGGAGCAGTACGGCCTCGACGAGCAGCAGTTCGGGTTCGCCTTCGGCGCGGGCTCGATCGGCCTGATCGCGGCCACCCAGGCCAACGTACGTCTGCTGCGGCGCTATCCGCCGCAGCGGATCCTGGCCGGCGCCCTGCTGGCGGGTACGGTCGCCGGTCTGGTGCTGCTCGGTCTGGCCACGACCGGGCTCGGTGGCCTGCCGGCGCTGCTCGCGGCGCTCTGGGCCGGGCTC
>NZ_SISL01000154.1:0-12584 GCF_004307965.1 Verrucosispora sp. SN26_14.1
CCGGCTCTCAGGTCGCGACGGCGCAGCCGCTGGTCGGCGCGGGCACCACGGTCGGCGCGCCGACCGACGGCAACCCGAGCAACACCCCGGGGGTACGCGGCGCGCGTCCCGCCTCGGCCGCGTCACCGGCCCGGGTCCGCCGGTGCGACACCGGCTCCCCGTCGGCGTTGAGATGGTGCGGGGCGGCGTAGGTGATCGTGGTGTGCACGATGTCGCCCGGCCGGATCGAGCCCGCCTCGACCGTGCCCGTCGCGAAGTGCACCAGGCGGCCGTCGCGGGCCCGGCCCGACATCCGGCCGGTGCGGTCGTCCTTGCGGCCCTCCCCGACGGCGACCAGCACCTCGACGGTCTCGCCGACCAGCTTGCGGTTCTCCGCCCAGGTGATCTCCTCGACGCAGGCGATCAACCGCTCGTACCGTTCCTGCACCACCTGCTTGGGCAGTTGGCCGTCCATCGTCGCGGCGGGCGTGCCGGGGCGTTTCGAGTACTGGAACGTGAAGGCGGAGGAGAACCGCGCCTCGCGGACCACCTCCAGCGTGCGCACGAAGTCCGCCTCGGTCTCGCCGGGGAAACCGACGATGATGTCCGTGGTGATCGCCGCGTCCGGCATCGCGGTGCGGACCTTCTCGATGATCCCCAGGTATCTCTCCGACCGGTACGACCGGCGCATCGCGCGCAGCACCTCGTCGGAGCCGGACTGCAACGGCATGTGCAGCGAGTGGCAGACGTTCGGCGTCTCGGCCATCGCGGCGATCACGTCGTCGGTGAAGTCCTTCGGATGCGGGCTGGTGAACCGGACCCGCTCCAGCCCGTCGATCTCCCCACAGGCGCGCAGCAGCTTGCCGAAGGCGTACCGGTCGCCGAACTCCACGCCGTACGAGTTGACGTTCTGCCCGAGCAGCGTCACCTCCAGCACGCCCTCGTCCACGAGCGCCCGCACCTCGCTGAGGATGTCGCCGGGACGGCGGTCCTTCTCCCGGCCCCGCAACGACGGCACGATGCAGAAGGTGCAGCTGTTGTTGCACCCCACCGAGATCGACACCCACCCCGCGTACGTGGACTCGCGGCGGGTCGGCAGCGTCGACGGGAACACGTCGAGGGCTTCGAGGATCTCCACCTCGGCGGCCGAGTTGTGCCGGGCCCGCTCCAGCAGCACCGGCAGCGAACCGATGTTGTGGGTGCCGAAGACCACGTCGACCCAGGGCGCCTTGCGGACGATGTCGCCGCGGTCCTTCTGCGCCAGGCAGCCGCCGACCGCGATCTGCATCCCGGGGTGCCGGTCCTTGACCGGCCGCAGGTGCCCGAGGTTGCCGTACAGTCGGTTGTCGGCGTTCTCGCGGACCGCGCAGGTGTTGAACACCACCACGTCCGGGGTGTCGTCGGCCTCGCCCGCGCGGATGTATCCCGCCTGTTCGAGCAGGCCGGAAATGCGCTCGGAGTCGTGCACGTTCATCTGGCAGCCGTAGGTGCGCACCTGGTAGGTGCGCGGGCCGCCCGCCGCTGCGGTAGTCATGACGTGCAAAGCGTAGCCGGACCCGTGTAACGGGGCGGAACGAGGAGGAGCCGTGTGCCGAAGCATCAAGACCCTGCGTGAGCCGTACACCCCACAGGTGACCGACGCGGACGTGGAGGCCGCGGCGTTGCAGTACGTCCGGAAGATCTCCGGATTCCGCGCGCCGGCGGCGCACAACGCCGCCGCGTTCGACGCCGCGGTGGCCGCGGTCGCCGCTGCCACCCGCACGCTGCTCGACGAACTCGTGGTCCGCGGCGCCCGCCCGAGCTGACGCGCACCCTCGGTGCCGTCTCAGTGCAAGGAAGGGCACCTTGTTAACGCCTGCGGTAGAGGAAGGGACCCTTGTTAACAGCAACCCTCGTCTTGGCGGCTCGCGCCGTTAAGAGGGGGCCCGTGCTCTGCACGAGGCGTTAAGAAGGGGCCCTTCCTTACACCTCAGGCGGCGGCGAGGGCGGGGTTCACCGAGTCCGGGGTCCACCGCGAGCGGTGGCACCGGGACCAGCCCCGACAGCGCGAGTCGGCCTCGGTGCAGAGGCGGCGCTCGCTGAGCACCTCACCGTCGTCGGTCTCCCGCACGTCGAAGTGCACCGGACGGATGCTCCCGTCGGGTGCGACCAGCAGGTGCCGGGTCTCGTCGAGCGTGTCGTCGCGCAGCAGGCAGTTGCGGTCGAGCAGCCGGGCCAGCGCCGCGACGCTGGGCAGTTCGGGCAACCCGTCGGGTACGCCGTAACTGTCCACGATCGTGGCGAACTCCCCCGGCGCCTGCCACACGTCGCAGATCACCGCGTACGTTGGCAACCGGGTCGGGTCGGCCACGGCCAGGGGCATGACCACCCGACCGAGCGCCTCGGCCAGTGCCGGGTAGACCTCCACCGGTCGCACCTGGTCGATTCTCCAGTTCCACAGCTCGGTCATGCCGCCTCCTCGCTGTGCTCGTTCCACCGGCCTCCGGATCGGGCCTTACTGACGATGGTGGGGGGCATTTGCCCCAAGCCGGGGGCAAGTTACCGGTCTGTGACCATTCTGGGCAAAATTTCCCGACGTCACATCGCTCGACGTAGCGGGAAGGTGACAGTTTATCGGGTATGGTCCGCGCTCCCACGCAACGGCTCGCCGGGTCGGCGCAGCGCCATCCGGTGCCCCACGCGGGTCAGTGGTGCGGAACGATCCAGGGCTCTACCCGAGGCCCGCGCAGGACGACCGTCAGCGCAGGACGATCCGGTGTTCGCTGCGCGGTCGCAGTTCGCCGATCACCGGGGCGCCCGGCACCTCGCCGGCCACCAGCAGGCCGCCCGAGGTCTGCGCGTCGGCCAGCAGCAGCCGCTCGGCCTCACCGACGGCGCCGAAGTCGGTCCACGGGGTCACCCATTCGAGGTTGCGGCGGGAGCCGCCGCTGACATACCCGTCCCGCACCGCTTCCGAGGCGCCGGCCAGATAGGGCACCCGGGCAGTGTCGATCACCACGGTGAGTTCGCTGGCCCGGGCCAGTTTCGACGCGTGGCCGAGCAGACCGAATCCGGTCACGTCGGTGCCGCAGCGCACGCCGGCCGCGACCGCCGCCCGGGCCGCATCCCGGTTGAGCGTGGTCATCGCGGCGACCGCCTCGGGGAAGTTCTCCCCGGTGTTCTTGTGCCGGGTGTTGAGCACGCCGACACCGAGCGGTTTGGTCAGCGAGAGCGGTAGTCCGGCCCGCCCGCCGTCGAGGGTGATCAGCTCCTCCGGCCGGACCAGGCCGGTGACGGCCAGCCCGTACTTGGGACCGTCGTCGTCCACGCTGTGCCCGCCGGCCAGGTGGCAGCCGGCCTCCTGGGCCACGTCCCGGCCACCGCGCAGCACCTCGCGGGCCAGTTCCAGTGGCAGTACGTCACGGGGCCAGCAGAGCAGGTTGAGCGCCACCAACGGGGTGCCGCCCATCGCGTACACGTCGGAGAGTGCGTTGGCGGCGGCGATCCGGCCCCAGTCGTACGCGTCGTCGACCACCGGGGTGAAGAAGTCGGCGGTGGTCACCACGCCGGTCCGCTCGTCCAGCCGGACAACCGCCGCGTCGTCGCCGTGATCGAGCCCGACCAGCAGGTCGGCCGCGCCGGCGGCGGGACCGAGCCCGGCCACCATCGCCTCCAGCTCGCCGGGTGGGATCTTGCACGCACATCCGCCGCCACGGGCGTACCGCGTCAGCCGCACTGCCTCGGTCATAGCCCCATGATCTCCGTCACTCGGTGTGAGCACCAGCGCTCACAGGCAATTTCGGACTTCAGGTCAGGATCCGGGTCGGTGTTACCGCTCCGTGACCAACTGAGTTGTCTACCGACATGTCGCCCCGCCTACAGTGGCCGCTAACCGAGGGTCATCCGGCCCTCAAAGCAATGAGGGGGACGGTGGACGACGTGACGACGGGCGAACCGCTCATCGTGCTGGACTCGGTCAACAAGTGGTTCGGGCCGTTGCATGTACTGGACGACGTCTCGGTGTCGGTGAACCGGGGTGAGGTGGTCGTGGTCATCGGCCCGTCCGGCTCCGGCAAGTCGACCCTGTGCCGCACGATCAACCGACTTGAGCCGATCAACTCCGGCACCATCACGTTCGACGGCCAGACGCTGCCGGCCGAGGGCAAGGCCCTGGCGAAGCTGCGCAGCGAGGTCGGGATGGTGTTCCAGTCCTTCAACCTCTTCGCGCACAAGACGATCCTCGAGAACGTCACCCTTGGCCCGGTCAAGGTGCGCAAGGAGAAGCCGGCGGCGGCCCGCGAGCGGGGTCTGGCCCTGCTCGACCGGGTGGGCATCGCCAACCAGGCCGACAAGTACCCGGCCCAGCTCTCCGGCGGTCAGCAGCAGCGCGTCGCGATCGCCCGGGCGTTGGCCATGCAGCCCAAGGCGATGCTCTTCGACGAGCCCACCAGCGCACTCGACCCGGAGATGGTCGGCGAGGTGCTGGAGGTGATGACCTCGCTGGCCCGTGACGGCATGACCATGGTCGTGGTGACCCACGAGATGGGCTTCGCCAGGCACGCCGCCAACCGGGTCATCTTCATGGCCGACGGCAAGCTGGTCGAGGAGTCCACCCCGAACGAGTTCTTCGCCAGCCCGAAGACCGACCGGGCCAAGGACTTCCTCTCCAAGATCCTCACTCACTAGTCCGACCGAATACGAGCACGCCGTCCCCCCCGGCGGCGGAGCTTTGTCGCAGAAGGAGATGAAAAATGCGTATTAAGCGCATAGCGGCCGTTGCCGCGGCAGCCACCCTCGCCCTCGGCATGACCGCCTGCGGCGGGGACGACGCCGACGACGCCGCCACCGGCGAGACCAAGGACTTCGCCGCCGGCAGCACGATGGAGCGCCTCAACAAGGCCCAGTCCATCAAGATCGGCACCAAGTTCGACCAGCCGCTGTTCGGCCTCAAGGGCCTCGACGGCGACCCGCAGGGCTTCGACGTCGAGGTCGGCAAGGTCATCGCCGCCGAGCTGGGCATCCCGGCGAGCAAGATCGAGTGGGTCGAGACCCCGTCCGCCGTCCGCGAGCAGCGGATCGAGGAGTCGGCGGTCGACCTGGTCATCGCGACCTACACGATCAACGACACCCGCAAGGAGCGGATCGACTTCGCCGGGCCGTACTACATCGCCGGCCAGACGATCCTGGTCCGGGCCGACGAGAACGAGATCACCGGCCCCGACTCGTTCAAGACGACCACCAAGAAGATCTGCTCGGTGCAGGGTTCGACCCCGGCCAAGAACATCGAGCCGTACCTGAGCAACGTCGCCGAGCAGCTCGTCGTCTTCGACGTGTACACCAAGTGCCTCGACGCCCTCAAGGGCGGCCAGGTGGACGCGATCACCACGGACAACGTGATCCTGACCGGCTACATGTCGCAGAACGAGGGCCAGTTCAAGCTCGCCGGTGAGACCTTCACCGAGGAGCCGTACGGCATCGGCCTCAAGAAGGGCGACAACGACTTCCGCACCTTCCTGAACGACACCCTCGAGGCGTCCTTCACCGACGGCCGTTACCTGGAGGCCTGGAAGAACACCGCGGGCAAGGTCGACTCGACCGACCCGAAGATCCCGACCGTCGACCGCTACTGATCCCTTAGCTGAAGGGTGATTTCGTGAACGTCCTCGTCGACAATTTCGACGTCTTTCGCAGTGGATTCTTTGTCACTCTTCAGCTCTGCATCCTGTCGGCCACGGGGGCGTTGATCCTCGGCGTTCTCGTGGCCGTCATGCGGATCTCGCCGGTGCCGCCACTGCGGTGGCTCGGCGGAACGTATGTCACGGTGCTGCGCAACTGTCCACTCACGATTGTCATGTTCTTCGCGGCGTTCGGTCTCCCGGCACTCGGGTCCAACGCCGACTTCCTCCGGATCCCGGGGCTGGACGCGATCTTCCAGCGCATGGGCACCGACCTCCCGTACTTCCGGTTCGCGTTCATCGCGCTGAGCGTCTACACGGCCGCGTTCGTGGCCGAGGCGGTCCGCAGCGGTGTGAACGGTGTGTCGAGCGGCCAGGCCGAGGCGGCTCGGGCCATCGGGCTCACCTTCACGCAGAACCTGCGCTTCGTCGTCCTGCCCCAGGCATGGAAAGGAGCGATCGTGCCGCTCGGCAGCGTGCTGATCGCCATGATCAAGAACTCGGCGCTGGCCGGCTTCTTCGGCGTCGCCGGAGACCTCTCCGCCAGTGGCCAGGCACTCACCAGTGTGGGTGGCCTGCCGATCATCCCCGTCTTCATCGGCATCAGCCTGGGCTACCTGATCCTCACGGTCCCCCTCGGCCTGATGCTGGACCGGATCGAGCGCCGGCAGGCGGTGGCCCGATGAGCAACCAGACGATGTCGGTCCTCTACGACGCCCCCGGTCCGCGCGCCCGTCGGGTCACCATCATCTCCAGCGTGCTCGCCGCCGTCGCGGCCGTCGCCGGTGCCTACTTCCTCGTGTACAAGCCGCTCGACGAGCGTGAGCAGTTCGCGATGGAGAAGTGGGGACCGCTGATCGACCCGAGCAACGAGGTCTTCGGCCAGGTGTGGACCCAGCTCGGCCAGGGCTTCCAGGCCACGCTGATCGCCGCCGCGCTGGCCATCGTCAGCTCGCTGGTCTTCGGCACCCTGCTCGCCATCCTGCGGGTGCAGCTCAAGGCGCTGATGCGCCGTCGCTTCACCACCCTGGCGCCGCCGGTGGCCCTGGCCGTACGCGGGCTGAGCTGGGTGCTCAACGGCGTGACCAAGTTCTTCGTCGAGGTGTTCCGGGGACTGCCGGTCGTCATCACGATCTTCTTCTGCGCCAGCGGCCTGCCGGTGCTCGGCGTGGACCTGGGCAGCATCCTGTGGTACCTGGTGATCGGCCTGACCATCTACAACGGTGTGGTCATCGGTGAGATCCTCCGCTCCGGCATGGAGGGCCTGCCCGGCGGCCAGCGCGAGGCGGCCGACGCGATCGGTCTGACCTCGTTCCAGGCGACCCGGATGATCCTGCTGCCGCAGGCGTTCCGGATCATGCTCCCGGCGCTGATCAGCCAGCTCGTCGTGGTCTTCAAGGACACCTCGCTGGGCTTCATCATCAGCTACGAGGAGGTGCTCCGGAAGAGCAGCTTCGTCATCCAGGTGCTGGACAACCCGATCCAGGTGTACTTCGTCGTCGGCGTCATCTACATCGCCGTCAACTACCTGCTGTCGAAGCTCGCCGAGTACGCCCAGCGCCGCCTCGCCCAGGGCCGTCGGGCGATCAAGAACACGCCGAAGGACGACGCGACCCCGAACCGCGCCGAGCCGGGTCTCGGCCAGGACGTGGCGGTCGCCGGCACCACCACCTGACCTCGATCAGGAGCACCACACGAACCGGATGGCCGGTCGGAGGCGAGAAGCCACCGACCGGCCATCGGCGTCAGCGGGCGATCTCGGTGACCCGGGACTCGCGTACCACCGTCACCCGGATCTGCCCCGGGTAGGTCAACTCTTCCTCGACCTGCTTGGCCACGTCGCGGGCCAGCACCGCCGCGCCGATGTCGTCGACGTCGTCGGGCTTGACCATCACCCGGATCTCCCGGCCCGCCTGCATGGCGAAGACCTTCTCCACACCCTGCTTGCCGGCCGCGATCTCCTCGATCCGCTCCAGCCGCTTCACGTACGCCTCAAGGCTCTCCCGCCGTGCCCCCGGCCGTCCGCCGGAACAGGCGTCGGAGGCCTGGGTGAGCACGGCCTCGACGGTCTGCGGCGGCACCTCGTTGTGGTGCGCCTCGATGGCGTGCACCACGTCCTCGCTCTCGCCGTACTTGCGGGCCACGTCGGCACCGATGATGGCGTGGCTGCCCTCCACCTCGTGGGTGAGCGCCTTGCCGATGTCGTGCAGGAACGCCGAGCGCTTGATCAACGGCACGTCCAGGCGCAGCTCGGCGGCCATCACCCCGGCGATGTGCGCGGTCTCCACCAGGTGCTTGAGCACGTTCTGCCCGTACGAGGTGCGGTAGCGCAGCCGCCCGAGCAGGGTGATCAGCTCGTCGTGGATCTCGGTGATCCCGACCTCCACGAGGGCGTCCTCGGCGGCCCGCCGGCAGAGCTGGTCCACCTCCTGGCGGGCCAGGTCGTGCACCTCCTCGATCCGGTGCGGGTGGATCCGGCCGTCGAGCACCAGCTTCTCCAGGGTCAACCGGCCCACCTCCCGGCGTACCGGGTCGAAGCAGGAGAGCAGCACCGCCTCGGGGGTGTCGTCGATGATCAGGTTGACGCCGGTGACCGACTCGAAGGCCCGGATGTTGCGGCCCTCCCGGCCGATGATCCGGCCCTTCATCTCGTCGCCCGGCAGGTGCAGCACACTGACCACGCTCTCCGCGGTCTGTTCGCTGGCCACCCGCTGGATCGCGTCGACCACGATGTGCCGGGCCCGCTGCTCGGCCGTCGACCGGGCGTCGGACTCGATGTCCCGCACCAGCAGCGCGGCCTCCCGCTTGGCCTGGGTCTCGATCGCCTCGACCAGCTCGGTCCGGGCCGCGTCGGCGGTCAGTCCGGCCACCCGTTCCAGCTCCCGACGCCGCTGGTTCTCCGCCTCGGTCAGCTCCGTCTCCCGGACCGCCAGCGCCGCCTCACGAGCCGCCAACGCCGCATTCGCGGCGGTGAGCTGGCGCTCCCGCTCGGCGAGCCGCTCCACCTCCTCGGTGTGCAGCCGCTCCCGCTCGTCCATCCGGGTCGCCCGCCGCTCGACCTCGGCGGCCTGTTCCCGGGTGGTCGCGGCGAGCACCGCCACCTCCCGCTCACCGCTGCGCCGGGCCGCCGTCCGCAACTGTTCGGCGTCCGCCTCGGCCTGCTTGTGCGCCCGTTCCAGTACGGCGTCCGCCTCGGCGCGGGCGTCGTCGAGCACCCGGCGTGCCTCCGCTCGGGCCGACTTCGCCTCCGCCTTGGCCCCCGCCGCCTCGGCGCGCGCGGCGGACGCCGCCGACTTGGCCACGTCGATGGTGCTGTTCACCTCGTCGGCGGCGGTCCGCAACGCCGCCAGCGACTGCTCCCGACGGTCCTTCTCCGCGATGTAGGCGGGATCCTCCGGCGCGGGGCGTGACTGCATGCCGCGCAGCACCCGCAACCCGAGGAAGGCCGCACCGAGCACGACCACGGTCAGCAACAGGACGGCGACCAGGAGCACCACGTCCAGGCCCCTCATCCGGCGGCCCCCCGGGCTGCGTCACCGGTCGCCGCGAGGCGGGGCGTCGGCTTCCCCGGCGACCCCGGACTCTGCTCACCGTCGTCGGTGGCCCCCGCCTCGGCGGGTGCGCCCGCTCCCCCGCTCATGCCGGCCACCCGATGGACCCGTACCGCCTCGACATGGCGCGCCTCCCCTGAACGTCGCGCCGCAGCAGCATGCCGGTGGACACGCTCCTACGGCTCTGGACGCCCGACCGGAGCGCCTGGCCGTGGGATGGCTTCCTCCGCCGACGAGGTCACGGGGACCGTCGGCGGGCCGGGTGCAGTTGTCACGCCGATCCGGACCGGCCTGTCCGGTCGACGTATGCAGCCGGCGAAACCGGCCAAAGTGATGCTGTTCTGTTACGAGATCTATGTTGTGCGCTTAGCCTGCGCCGGTCGGGCAATGTGAGCCTTTATGGCGAGGCTAGGACTCCAACGCCCTCCGGTCAAGAAGTCATGATCAAACCACCCGGACGGAGAGAAGTCGCTCAGTCACCCTGAGCCACTGAAGAGTCGGACGTGAGCGGACAAACGCCACCGATGTCCGAGCGAACCTCCGGTCAGTCGCCCGGACCGCCCGGACCGCCCGCAGCGTCCCCCTCGGCGTCGATCAAGGCGTCCGCGTCGAGTCGCTCGGCGAACTCGGCCGCCTCGGCGCTCTGCGCCGCCAGGGCGTCCTTCACCGCCCGGATCGCCACGCCCGGGGGGTAACCCTTGCGGGCCAGCATGCCGACCAGTCGCCGGAACACCGCGTCCGGCTCACCTCGGGCCGTCCGCAGCTTGCGCTCCACCAGGGCCCGCGCGGTCTCCGCCTCGGTGGTCTCGTCCAACTCACCGAGCGCCTCACTGGCGGTCTCACCGTCCACGCCGTGCCGGCGCAGCTCGTTGGCGAGCGCCCGGCGGGCCAGCCCACGGCCGGCGTGCCGGCTGCTCACCCAGGCCCGGGCGAACGCGGCGTCGTCGATGATGCCGACCTCGTCGTACCGGTCGAGGACTCCGACGGCGGTCTCCTCGGAGATGCCCCGTCGGGCCAGCGCGGCGGCCAACTCGGCACGGGTGCGCGGACGCACCGCCAACTGCCGCAGGCAGATCTCCCGGGCCATCTCGGCCTCGTCCCGGGGCGGGTTCGTCCGTCGACCGCCCGCCGTTTCCTCGACCGCCGACGCGCCGGGGCCCGTCTCGTCGTCGGGCGGACCGGCGGCCGGGTCGAACTCGTCACCGGCGGCGCGGCGACCTCGACGGGGGCGAGGGGTGCCATCGGCCGCACGGGGCGGACTGGCATCCCAGCCCCGCCCCGTGCGCGCACGTCGTCCAGCCATGAGTCAGATCAGAAGTCGACCGGCGGCAGCTCCGGGCCACCGGCGGCATCGCCCGCACCGACCCCGACGCCGAGCTTCTCCAGGATCTTCTTCTCGATCTCGGCGGCCACGTCCGGGTTCTCCCGGAGGAACTCGCGGGCCTTCTCCTTGCCCTGGCCGAGCTGGTCACCGTCGTACGTGTACCAGGCGCCGGACTTGCGGATGATCGCCTGCTCGACGCCGACGTCGATCAGCGAACCCTCGCGGGAGATGCCCTTGCCGTACATGATGTCGAACTCGGCCTGCTTGAACGGCGCGGCCACCTTGTTCTTCACGACCTTGACCCGGGTGCGGTTACCGACCACGTCGGTGCCGTCCTTGAGGCTCTCGATGCGGCGCACGTCGAGCCGGACCGAGGCGTAGAACTTCAGCGCCCGACCACCCGTCGTCGTCTCGGGCGAGCCGAACATGACGCCGATCTTCTCGCGGAGCTGGTTGATGAAGATCGCGGTGGTGCCGGTGTTGTTGAGCACACCGGTGATCTTCCGCAGCGCCTGGCTCATCAGCCGGGCCTGCAGACCCACGTGGCTGTCGCCCATCTCGCCCTCGATCTCGGCGCGCGGCACCAGCGCGGCGACCGAGTCGATCACGATGATGTCGATGGCGCCGGAGCGGACCAGCATGTCCACGATCTCCAGCGCCTGCTCACCGGTGTCCGGCTGGGAGACCAGCAGGGCGTCGGTGTCGACGCCGAGGGCCTTGGCGTACTCCGGGTCGAGCGCGTGCTCGGCGTCGATGAACGCGGCGATGCCGCCGGCCCGCTGGGCGTTGGCCACCGCGTGCAGGGCGACCGTGGTCTTACCGCTGCTCTCCGGGCCGTAGACCTCGACGACCCGGCCCCGGGGCAGGCCGCCCACGCCGAGCGCGACGTCGAGGGCGATGGAGCCGGTGGTGATCACCGCGGTCTGGATGATCGGCCGCTCCCCGAGCCGCATCACCGAGCCCTTGCCGAACTGTTTATCGATCTGAGCGAGAGCAAGGTCGAGCGCCTTCTCCCGGTCC
Source organism: Verrucosispora sp. SN26_14.1 (assembly GCF_004307965.1). Taxonomy (NCBI): domain Bacteria; kingdom Bacillati; phylum Actinomycetota; class Actinomycetes; order Micromonosporales; family Micromonosporaceae; genus Micromonospora; species Verrucosispora sp. SN26_14.1. The sequence continues at coordinate 11,529 of NZ_SISL01000154.1, forward strand.
GGCCCTGCCGCCATCGTTGCCACCCCTGCCTTCGCCGGCGTCTTTCCTGAGCTTCGCGTCACGCGGGACACGCTAGGCGCTGGGTCCGACAGAAAACCAGCCGACGGGCCGTGATCTGTGGACGAGCACCCCGCTGTGGACAATAGCCGAACAGGTGTACGAGTCGGCAAGGGACACGCGGAAGTAACGAATCGGCTGCTCAGCGTAGTCGGGCGGGCACCCGGTCGGGATAGGCGGCGACCACCGCACGCCACACCACGTGCGTCTGGGCACCGGCCGCGAGCGCCTGCTCGATGGTCCGCCCGTCGAGCTGCGCCAGCACCTGGTCACGGGCGATGCTGGCCGCGTACCCGGGGCCGAACGCCTCCTCCAGCCGCGTCCAGAAGTCGGTCAGCCGCACGTCGATCAGTCCTCCTCGTCCGGTGCGCCCACCGGCACCGGCCGCAACGCTAGCGCCAGCAGGGGGGCGACCGCGACCGCCGCCAGCAGGGTCAGCACGGGATATCCCGACACCTGCACGACAAACCCGCTGATCGCGCCGGCCAGCGCACCGGCCAGCCCCATGAGCAGGTCGGACAGGCCCTGGGCGCTGGGACGTACCGCGTCCGGCACGGACTCCGACAGCAGCGTGGAGCCGGCCACCATGGTCGCCGACCAGCCGAGCCCGAGCAGCACCAGCCCGACGACCAGCCGGGGGGTGTGGTGGCCGGCGGTGCCGGCGACCGCGCAGGCGGCCAGCAGCGTGCCGACCCCGCCGAGGATCACCGCGCGACGGCCGAGCCGGTCGGCGAGCCAGCCGACCACCGGGGCGAGCGCGTACATGCCGGCGATGTGCATGCTCAGCACCAGCCCCACCACCGGCAGTACCTCGTCCACCGGGTGGAACTCGCGCAGGTGCACCGGGGTCATCGCCATCACGGCCACCATCACCAGGTGGCCGACGGCCACGGCGGCCACGCCGAGTCGGGCGGCCGGGCGGGCGCGTACCACCGACCAGGCGGCACGCATCCCCGCACCGCGCCGGGCCGACGGCACCGGCACCGGCACGGGCCTGGC
>NZ_SISL01000155.1:0-12494 GCF_004307965.1 Verrucosispora sp. SN26_14.1
CCACCCGGCCCGTCCGGGCCGGGTGGTGGCGGAGTGTCCGCCGACGACGGGCCGTCGAAGGGCGGCGGGGGGCCATCAGGCGGTGGGGACGAGGACTTCGAGGTGGGATCCGGTGTCGGCGTCGTGCGAGGGGGCCCCGGGTCGTCGGGCTCGGCGTCGCGGGTACTGCCGTCGGGGTCCGGCCGGATCGCGTCGCCGATGTTCGTGCCGGCGGCGCTGGCCGCACCGGACACCGCACCGGACACCGCCGCCGCACCACCGACGTTCCATCCCTGGCCGGTCATCACCCCGTAGAGTCCCTCGGTCAGGTATTCGACGGCGGCCTCGGAGGCCATCTCACCGGCCGCGTCGGCAGTGGCCTGACGCCCGGTCGGCCTGGGTTCGGGTGTGGTCAGCGCCTGGCGGAACGTATTGCCGGGCGGAGGCACCGAGTCGGCACCGGCGTCGGTCAGCGCTCGCGCACCGGGGCCACCGAGCCGCCGGGCCAGGAGGTTGATCGCCGGACCGAGGAAGGTGGAGACCGCGCCACCGAGCGCGCCGACCGCTGCGGCGTCGCGGGTCAGCTTGCCGTCCCAGCGGTCGCGGGTGCCCATCGACAGTTGCAGCCGCTGGACGATGGCGTCCATCAGCACCTGAAGGCCGATGCCGACCACCTGGTTGACGGCGACCATCTGGATCAGCCGGCCGAGCAGCGTACGGACCAGGAAGCGGAACACGGCGACCCGGGCGGCCAGCCAGTTCAGGGCCGCGCCCGGGTTGAAGAACGAGAAGGCGAGGGCGACGATGAAGTCGATCATCAGCTGGATCAACGCGCCGATGATCATCATCTTGACGTACTGGACCTGGGTGCCCGAGGCGCGGCTCTTGGCGCCGAGGTCACGCAACTGCTCTGCGGCGGCGGCGAGGTAGCCGGGATTGCGGACGTACCCCTGCATCGACTCGACGAACGCCTCGTCGGCCCGGCCGGACACACCGCGTCGGATGGAGCGGACGGCGTCCACCAGGAGCGGAAGGGCGGAGTCGACCCCGTCAGCCGCGCCGCTGTAGGCGCGTGAGAGCCCGAACAAGCGGTCCTCGTCGGTCCCGGGGAAGTCCTCCCCCGAGATCCACTTGAGAAAACCGGCCAGGTCGTCCGACGCCTCGATTCCCATCTCCGCTCACCTCCCCCGGTCCGGCACCGTCAGGTACGCACCGGACCGTTGCCGGACCAGCCGGTCGCCGTGTCCCCGTTCTCCGCCTCGTACCTGGCCAGCAACGCGGCCAGATCCGCCACGCGGCTGCCGTCGCCGACCGCCAGCTCCCGCAGGCCGGTCAGCACGTACCTCGCCAGCGGCAACTCGCGGTCCAGGTCGGCGGCGACCGCCTCGTCGACCTCGCCGCGGACGCTGAGCACGACCGGGGTGTTCGCACCCACCTCACCCTCGAACGTCTCGACGACCGCCTGCATGTGGGCGAAGTAGGCGGCGAACGCCTCCTGGCGCAGCCGGTCCGTGTCCGCCGACAGCGGGGCGCTCACGGTCGGCTCCCGGCGCCGTCACCGCTGTCTGCCGCCGCTGCCCCGGTCGGCCGGGACGGGGGCGGATCGGCGCCGGGCCATGGGTCGTTCACCAGCCGGATCGCGTCGCGCATCATCGACTCGAAGTCGGCCTCTCCGTTGATCATGTCGAGGACCGGCATCCCGGGCGGCAGGACTGCGGCGAACGCGGTGGCGACGGCTGCCTGGGCCTGCTGTCGGGCCGCTCCGATGGTGTCGACGAGCAGGGTCGCCAGCTCGGCCGACGGCATGCTGCGGTACGACCGGCTCAGGAACCGGATGTCGACGAGATCGCCACGGCTGTTGACGGTGACCGTGATGACCCGGTTCTTCGACGTCACGCTCGTCTCGGAGCCGTCCAGACGGGACTGCACGTCGGCGATCGCCGCCTGGCTGGCGGCCAGTTCGGCGTACGCCTGCTCGATCTGGTCCTGCATCGGACCGGGCATGTCGTTACCTCCTCCTAGTTCCGGCGCCGGGTGGTGTCCCGGTGCGTCGGGCCGTACGGCGATCCCGGGCCACGCGACGGCACGTTCGACCGGCCGGGACGCACACCCTCACCGGAGTCCGCCTCGTCGAGGTCGTCGCGACCGATCACGGCCGGGGCGCAGTCGGGATCTGTGCCCCACACCTCTTCCTCCTCCGCGAGCCAGGTGCTCCGTTCGCGGTCCTTGTCGGTGTCGCGGCCGCCGCCCTGTCCCATGCCACCCATGGGCGGCATCATCGGGAAGCCGCCCATGCCGCCCATCCCGGGTATCCCGGCGCCGGCGGCGCCGGCTGCCCCAGCGGGTCCGAACGGTGCACCGGCCAGGAACCCGCCACTGGTGACCGCGCCGGTGCCGTTGCCGGCCACACCGGCGAAGCCGGGTAGCGCCGAACCCGCCACGTAGCCGGGCGGTGGTTCGCCGATCGGACCGATGACGGCACCGCCGTTGAGGCCGGCCGAGGAGCCGCCGGAGTCGAAGCCACCGGAACCCACACCGCCGACCGCCCCCGGGTCGACGACCGAGGGGTATGACGTGGGCGGCGGCGTCAGGCCGCCCAGGCCGCCGCTACCACCGGAACCGGGCCGGGAACCGCCGCCGGACGTCCCGCCACCGGGCGCACCACCGACGACACCACCGCCCAGGCCCGGCAGGAGGGTGCCGGGGCCGACCGCGCCGCCGCTGCCGACACCACCGGTACCACCGCCCAGCCCGTCGAGGCCCACAGTGCCGCTGGATCCGCCGCCGCCAAGTCCGGACGGGTCGAATCCACCGGCGGACGGCCCGCCGGTGGACCCCCCACTCGCGCCACCGTCGCCGAACGCTCCGCCCGAACCGCCGCCGGATCCCCCGGCACCGAGGCCGGACGGGTCGAAGGATCCGCTGGAACCGGAACCTCCCGGACCGCCGCCGATGTTCGCGCCGCCGAACTCGTCACCGCCAGGACCACCGCCGAAGTCGGAGCCGCCGGAGCCGCCCCCGCCCGGCCCGTTGCCGAACGGGTTGTTCGGACCGTTGCCGAACGGGTTGTCGTCCTGCGGCGAGTAGTAGACGCCCCGGTACAGCGGGAAGACCCCGCGCCGCATCGCCTGGATCGTCAGGTTGAAGCTGGTGATGAGCGCCTGGGTGGCGTTGACCGAGGCGAGGTTCAACGCCTCCAGGTTGCTGACCCAGGTCGACTTCATCGCATCGTTCAGTTGGTTCCAGCCGTCGTTGCTCATCAGGTCGTACGTGCCGAGGCCCTGGTCCGGGAACGAGAACGTCCACGGCTGTTCGGGCCCAGCCGTCCAGGTCCCGCTACTCGTCCGCGCGTCGTGCTCGTCGACCTGGCGCTCCATGGCGCGCAGCACCTCCCACACCAGCCAGTTCGGGTCGTGGTAGCGGTAGGCGACGAACGCGTTCCAGGCGTTCTCCATCGCGGTCTTGAAGGTGCCGATCGCGGTGCTGTTGTCGTTGAGCAGTTGGACCCAGTCGCCCTGTTCGGTGATGTTCTCCTTGAGATAGAGCATGGTCCGGGCCATGTCGGCCATGGCGAAGACGAACGCGTCGGCGGCCGTGCCGTCGAAGCCGGCCCGGTCCTGGTCGATCCGGTCGACCACGGCCCGGACGGCCGGTTGGCCGCCGTTCATCAGCCAGTCCGTCACCTGCCAGTAGAGGTGGGCGGCGTCGGAGAAGGTCTGGGCGTCCAGGAACTGGTTGGCGCGGATGCCGGAGACGATCGGACCGCTGGCGTTCACCGTCCGCTGCGAATGGCTGGCCGGGGAGTCGTCGCCGCCCTCGAAGAAGGTGACCCAGCCCCGGATGAGCTGGAAGTACATCCGGGAGTCCCGGCCGCCGTGCCGGCGTTTGCGATAGAGGGTGATCCGGTTCCAGCCCTCCTGGTCACCGGGCATCCAGTGGTTCCACGGGCTCTGGTTGCCGTTCTCGGTCACCTGCCAGAACGAGGTGTCGAGCTGGATCCAGGTGTTACGGGCCGCGACCCCCGGGTCCGCCTGTTCCTCGGACCCGAGCACGTCCCGCAACGCCGGCATCCACTCCATGGACCGGCTGCCGGTGAACGCGTCACCAGGCTGGGTCATGTTGCTCCTTCCGTTGGCGCAGGTCGTGCCCGGGCCCGAGGGTGGTCAGAAGGCCGGCAGTCGGCTGCCGAACTCGGCGGCCGACATCTCGTTGAGCGTCTCGGCACCGTCGGTGAGCGCCATGAACGCCCGCAACTGCTGCCCTCGGGTGGCGGACAGCGTGCCGATCTCGTCCAGCCGGGCCTGGATCGCGGAGCCGTTGGTGCGGATCAGGTTGGCGAGGGTCTGCCCGACCACGAAGTTCTCGTGTCCGGGACGGATGACCAGGTTGTTGATCGGGCCCTGGGCAGCACCGGGCGCCTGCGTGGCCAGGGTCATGTTGACGGCGACGAAGTCGTTGAGCATCCCGTCGTCGACGTGGATCGGCATTCTCGTACCCCGTTCAGAGGTTGCCCTGGAACAGGGCCGCGCCCTGTGCGTCCGCGACCTGGTACGTCTCGCGGATCCGGTCGATGGCGACGGCACCGGAGCCGAGCGAGTTGTTCATCGTCGTCATCCCGCCCTCCCAGACGGTCTGCGCCGCCCGGTACGACTCGGCGGCACCGCCGAGGTTCATCGTGATGAACCGGTTGACGACGGCGTTCAGCTCGTCGAGGGCGTTGTCGATCGACCGGGTGACGCCGCGCAACTCCTCGCCGCTGCCGAGCAGTCCGTCGGGGTTGAGTCCGTAGGTGGCCATCGGGGATTCCTTTCGTCGTGGGGGGCGATCAGTCGCCCTGGTACCAGCGGGAGTGCGAGGAGGTCTCCAGCTCGGCGTTGCTGGTCGCCTGGAGGTACTGACCCATCGCGGTCCGCAGCATCTCCAGGCCGTTGCGGACCTGGTTGAGGCCGCCACGCCAGTTGGACAGCTCCTGTCCGTAGAGGGTGCGGGCCTCGCCGTGCCACTGCATCGACGAGTTGACCGCGTCGACGCTGGCGTCGGCGGCGTTGCAGTTGGCCATCGCCACCTCGAACGCCGACAGCAGTTGGCGGATGGTCTGTTCGTCTACTTCGTTCTGTGCGGGCATCTCGCTCTCCTTCGTGTCGGGTGTCCGGTCTGTCCGGCCGTCGCGGTCGCGGCGCCGGTCATCTGCGGGCCAGCTCGGGGGCGAGCAGCGGTCCGGTCGGCAGCAGGTCCAACAGGGGTCTGGTCACCGTCGCCGCGCCGTCCGGGCGGTAGCCGAGGACCTCGGCGACGGACGGGTCGGCGAGCGGGTACTTGATCCCGGCATCGGTGACCAGGAAGTAGCCGGTGCCGGGAAGCTGACCGGGGCGACCGAGCCGGACCAGACCGCCGACCCCGGGGGCGATCGACACCGCACCGGCCGTCTGGGCGGTGCGGGTGACCCCGGTGCCGTCGACGGTGCGGGCGGCCGGTGCGGTCAGGGGTGGTCGTGACGTCACCCCGATGCCGCCGCCGTCGGTGTGTTGCACGCACCAGACCCGGCCCGGCCCGGCATCGGCCCGGGTCGGCGGGGTGGGTGGCAGGTCGGCGGGGACGGTCGGCTGGGCGGAGACCGGCAACCGGGCCAGCGCGGCGGGGCTCATCGCGGTCGGTGCCACCGGCGCGGGCCGGTACGCCCGGGCCGTGTCCGGGTCGCTCTCCACCAGGCCGTGGGCCAGTGGGCCGAGTTGGCTGAGCCCGTCGCGGTGCAGCAGGTAGTGACGTTCGGGCAGGCCGGCGACGCGGACCACGAAGAGTTGACCGATGCGGGTGGGACGGCCGTCCACCTCCGGTCCCGGTCGGCCCCGGTCGGGTACGGGCACCGGCGCGAGGTCCGGGCCGACCGGCAGTTGCTCCAGCCAGCCGGGCTCGACCAGGACGGGTACGCCGTCGTAGCCGAAGGCCCGGCTCAGCCAGTCGCGGGTCAACGCGAAGCGGTGCCCCTGCCAGACCAGGAACGTCGGACCGGCCGCGACGCGGGCGACCATCGCCTGGTCCGCGGGGAGCAGGGTGTCGGTCGTCGACCGGTCGACCGCCAGGGTGGTCGTGGTGGCCTGGGTGCCCGCGCCGTCCCGGGTGGCCGGTGCACAGACGTGCCAGGCGGTGCCCTTGAGCGCTCCGGGTGCGGGCAGGGCGTCGGGGGCGCCGACGATGCCGAGCGGGCGGCCTCGTGGCACGTCGGCCAGTGAGCGGCCGGAGACCGAGACGACCTTGGGAGCGGCACCGAAGATCAGCCGGGCTGAGGTGTAGTTGAGCACCGGGCGCAGCGTGCCGTCGACGAGGACGTACCGGCTGCCGGTCTCCTTCTCGACGACGAGTTGTCGTGGTTGTCGCCAACTGTCGGCGCCACCGGGGCGAAGGAATCCGTAGACCGCGAAGCCGGCGACGACCAGGGCGGCGACCAGCAGTCCGGCGAGGCTGCCGACCAGGATGCGACGGTGCGGGTTCTCCGGTGTCTCCGGCTCCCCCGCCACCAGCGCACCGGTGAGTCGACCCAGCACGTACGACTGGGCCTGCACCTGGTCCCGACGTGACTGCACGGCCCTCAGCCGCCCAACGCCCGGGCGAAGGCGTAGACGTCCAGGACGGCGAGCAGGACCGGGAAGACCGCGACCATCGCCAGGGTGTGGGTCAGGTCGCCGATGCGTCCCCAGTACGGCATGAGCCGTCGACCGGGCAGGGTTCGGGCGGTGGTGACCAGCAGTGCCGCGCCGATCGGCACCAGGACGGCCGGCACCAGCAGGCGCGGCCAGCCGGTGCCGGTGGTGCTCACGTGCAGCAGGACCGTGGCCAGTCCCACCACGGCTGGTCCGCACAGTGCGAGCCGGTGCCACGCGCTGGTCATCGGGCGGGCGGCGAGCAGCCGTACGGCGGCGACGAGGACGACCAGGGTCGGTGCCGCCCAGCCGTCGGCGGCGCCGACCAGCGTCAGGGCGCCGAGCGTGACGGCGGCCAGGCCGGTGTGCAGCGCGGTCATGTAGCGGTCGGCGGTGACGGTGCGGGCCAGCAACGGTTCGCTCGGCTCCGGGTCGATGCCGTCCTGCAGGTGCTCGGGCTGCACGGGCAGCGGTTCGAGGTGCAGTCCGGCCAGGCGGAACGCGAGAAGCGGGACGGCCGTACCGGCGATGGTGGCGGCGACCGCGACGACGGCGGCGGCCCGGACGGTGTTCATCGGGACGAACGCGGCGAGTGCGGCGCCGGCGGCGGTGAACAGGGCTGCGGTGAGGACGGCGGCGAAGAGTGGACCGGCCCGGCCGAGCAGGATCCGGCCGAGGGCGGCGGTGGTGAACACGGCGGTCGCCGCGACGACGAGCCGGGGGCCGTCCACCGTCAGGGTGGCGTCGGGGCGGCCGGTCTCCGGCACCAGCAGTCCGGCGAGGCCGGCGTGTGCGACGGCGGCGACCAGGAACACCGTGCCGGCGGCCCGGTCACCGACGGCGCGGGTGAGCGCGAACGCGGCAGCCAGGCAGCCCAGGGCGAGCCCGGCCGCGCAGAGCAGGCGGGGTACGGGTGGGCCGGGTGCCGCCAGCACGGCGACGCCGGTGCCGAGCAGCACCCCGAGTACGCCGAGCGCCGCCCAGCGCACCATCTGCGGTTGCCACAGGCCGGACCGGGCGCGGGCGCCGGTGGCCACGCCGTCGATCAGGTCGTCGAAGTCGACCGGCGGGATCTGTTCGGCGCGCGGGCGCAGGTGCACTGTATCGCCGTCGCGGAGGCCGAGGGAGGCGACGGTGCCGTCCTCGTCGAACGGTGGTGCGCCGAGGCGTTGCAGCACCCAGCCGCCGTGCAGCAGACCGGTGTTTGCCAGGTCCTCGCCGAGGTGGTGCAGCAGCGCCGGCAGCAGGTCGGCGACCAGCACCTGGGCGGGTACGGCCAGCTCGATCTGCCGGTCCGGTCCGCAGACGACCAGTCGGCACATCTGCTCACCAACGGTGATGGTCATGCCCTCTCTACGGGCCGTCTTCGAGGCGGTTCAACGCGGGTGCGGAATTTTTTCTGACCCGTCGCCCGGATCGGTGCGTAGTAGGAGCGCGCGGGCGGTCGGTCGGGCGGTCCGCAGCAGGGACGGGAGGGCGGACCGTGACCACAGTGGTGTTCCGGCGACCGGCGCGGCGTAACGGCCCGGAGATGCCGGCGGGCGAGATCAGTCTCCAGGAGCCGCCCGAGCTGCCCGAGACGCAGTCCGGTGGGTTGCGTCAGGTCATGACGATCATGCCGATGATGGTGATGTCCGGCGTCATGATGCTGATGTTCGTCGGTGGCGGCCGGGGCGCGATGACCTGGGTGATGATCGGTCTGATGGTGGTCGCGATGGGCGGGATGCTGATCGGCCTGATGATGAGTTCCGGCGGTGATCGCAAACGTCGGCTCGGCGGCGACCGCCGCGACTATCTGCGGTACCTGGCGCAGAACCGCCGCCGGGTGCGACGCACCGTGGCGCAGCAGCGCGACGCGGGTGCCTGGCGGCATCCCGACCCGGGTGCGCTGTGGTCGGTGGCGATGACGTCGCGGCGGTGGGAGCGGCGGGCCAGCCATCCGGACTTCCTGGAGGTGCGGTTGGGCACCGGCCGAGCGCGGTTGGCCACCCCGATCGTGCCGTTGCAGACCAAGCCGATCGAGGATCTGGAGCCGTTGTCGGCGAAGTCGCTGCGCCGCTTCATCAAGGCGTACAGCACGCTTGAGGGCCAGCCGGTCGCGGTGTTCCTGCGTGGTTTCGCGCTGATCCGGTTCACCGGTGACGCCGACGGTGTCCGTGCGGTGCTGCGCGCGATGATCACTCAGTTGGTGACACTGCACGCGCCCGAGGAGGTGGTGCTCGCGTTGTGTCTGGGTGGTGAGGGTACCGCCGACTGGGAGTGGGCGAAGTGGCTGCCGCACGTCCAGCATCCGGTCGAGCAGGACGCGGCCGGGCCCACGCGGCTGGTCGCGGAGAGCATCGAGGGGGTGGAGCGGCTGCTCGGTGAGGGTTTCCTCGCCCGGCCGCGCTACGAGCAGGGTGCCACGCCGAGTCGCGACGAGCCGTACGTGCTGGTCGTGTGTGACGGTGGGCGGATCCCGACCGGGGCCCGGATAGCCTCCGGCGGGTACCGCAACGCGGTGCTGGTCGACATCGGCACCGCGCCGGCCAGTACGCCCCGGCATCTGCTCTGGCTCGACCTGGTCGAGGACCGGCTGGAGATGGTGCGGCACGACGCGGTCGGTCGGGAGAAGCGGTCGCCGTTGGCCCGCGCCGACCGGCTCAGTGTCGCCCGGGCCCGGGCGGTGGCGCGGATCCTGTCGCCGTACCGGCTCGGTGTCGCCGCCGAGCCCGCCGCCGAGGCGCTCGACTCCGACTTCGACCTGGGGGCGCTGCTCGGGGTCGCCGACCTGAGCCGGCTGGACCTGGACGCCGCCTGGGCACCCCGGTCGGCGACCGACCGGCTGCGGGTGCCGATCGGCGTCGACTCCGACGGCGCGCCGGTGGAGTTGGACCTCAAGGAGTCGGCGCTGGGCGGGATGGGCCCGCACGGCATGTTGATCGGGGCGACCGGCTCGGGCAAGAGCGAGCTGCTGCGTACCCTCGTGCTGGCACTCGCGGCGACGCACTCCAGTGAGACGTTGAACCTGATCCTGGTGGACTTCAAGGGCGGTGCCACCTTCCTGGGGCTGGACCGGCTGCCGCACACCTCGGCGGTGATCACCAACCTGGCCGACGAGGCGGCGCTGGTCAGCCGGATGCGTGACGCCCTGCACGGGGAGCTGGTCCGCCGGCAGGAGCTGCTGCGGCAGGCCGGTGGCTACAGTTCGGCGCTGGACTACGAACGTGCCCGCGCCCAGGGAGCTCCGCTGGATCCGTTGCCCACGTTGTTCGTCGTGGTCGACGAGTTCAGCGAACTGCTCGCCGCACACCGTGACTTCATCGACCTGTTCGTCATGATCGGCCGGTTGGGGCGGTCGCTCGCGGTGCATCTGCTGTTGGCCAGTCAGCGCCTCGACGACGGTCGGATCGCGCAGTTGGAGTCGCACCTGTCGTACCGGATCGGACTGCGGACGTTCTCGTCGATGGAGTCGCGGTCGGTGATCGGTGTGCCGGACGCGCACGAGTTGCCCAGTCAGCCCGGCAACGGTTACCTGCGGACCGACGTGTCGACGCTGATCCGGTTCAAGGCCGCGTACGTCTCCGGCGCGCACCGGCCCAGGGCCGTGCGGTCCCGGCAGGACGTGGTGCAGCGGCAGTTGGTGCCGTATCTGTTGGAGCACGTGCCGTACCGCACTCCGGTGGAGGTGCCCTCGGCGGCGGAGGTCACGCCGGACGTGGCGGACGTGGCGGCGCCGAGCGTGTTGTCGGTCGTGGTCTCCCAGCTCACCGATCAGGGGCCGCCGGCACATCAGGTGTGGCTGCCACCGCTCGCCGCCGCCCCGACCCTGGATCAGTTGCTGCCGGCGCTGGCCCCGGATCCGCAGGCCGGGTTGCGGGCCGCGGACTGGCCCGGTGCCGGGCGTCTGGCGGTGCCGGTGGGGTTCGTGGACAAACCGTTCGAGCAGGTCCGTGAGCTGATGGTGGTGGACCTGGCCGGCATCGGTGGGCACGTGGGCATCGCCGGTGGTCCGCAGAGCGGCAAGAGCACGTTGCTGCGTACGGTGATCTGCGCGTTGGCGTTGACCCACAGTCCGGCGCAGGTGCAGTTCTACTGTCTGGACTTCGGTGGGGGCACGCTGTCGACGATCGCCGACCTGCCGCACGTGGGCAGTGTCGCCGGCCGGTTGGAGATCGACCGGGTGAGCCGGATCGTCGCGGAGATCGGCGCCCTGGTCACCGAGCGGGAGCGGCGTTTCGGCAGTCTCGGCGTCGACTCGATGGCGACCTACCGGCGGGCGCGGGCCGAGGGCACGATCACCGACGACCCGTACGGTGACGTGTTCCTGGTGGTCGACGGCTGGTTCACGTTGCGGCAGGAGTTCGAGGCCGCGGACACCGCGATCCGGCAGATCGTCGCGCGGGGGCTGAACTTCGGGGTGCACGTGCTGCTCACCGCCGCCCGCTGGTCCGAGGTGCACCACGGCATGCGGGACCAGCTCGGCACCCGGTTGGAGCTGCGTCTCGGTGATGCCGTCGACTCCGCCATCGACCTGCGGTTGGCGGCCACGGTGCCGCACCTGCCCGGTCGGGGGCTGACCGCGCAGAAGATGCACTTCCTCGGCGGGCTCCCGCGCATCGACGGTTGCGGTGACGCGGACAGCGTGGCCGAGGGGGCCCGCGACCTGACCGCGTCGGTGCGGGACTTCTGGGCCGGGCCGCCCGCGCCGCCGGTGCGTACGCTGCCGGCCCTGCTGCCGGCCACCGAGCTGCCGCCGCCGGACGGCGACCTGCGGGTGGCCCTCGGCATCGACGAGGAGCGGATGCAGCCGGTCTGGCACAACTTCGAGGAGGTGCCGCACCTGACCGCCCTGGGCGACACGGAGAGCGGCAAGACCAGTCTGCTGCGCCTGCTGGTCGACGGGGTGACCCGGCGGTTCACGCCGAAGGAGGCCCGGATCATGGTGGTGGACTACCGTCGTCGGCTGTTCGACTCCGTGCCCGCCCCCTACCGGCTCGGGTACTCGGTGTCGCCGGGAGCCACGAAGGAGACGGTGGCCAGTGCGGTCGAGGGGCTGCGCAGCCGAATGCCGGGCACCGACGTCACGCCGGAGCAACTGCGTCGCCGGGACTGGTGGACCGGGCCTCGACTGTTCGTCCTGGTCGACGACTACGACCTGCTCGCCGGGCACGACAGCCCGCTCGCGCCACTGATCCCGTTCCTGCCGCAGGGCACCGACATCGGCTTCCACCTGGTCCTGACCCGAGGTGCGGCCGGGGTGATGCGGATGTCGATGGATCCGCTGATCCGCCGTCTGCAGGAGACGAACAGCCCTGACCTGGCGCTGTCCTGTCCGCCGTCGGAGGGGCCGCTGCTCGGCAACACCAAGCCGCGCATCCTGCCGCCGGGGCGGGCGCTGCTCTGCACCCGCCGGGGGCATCGACTGATCCAGACCGCGTGGACGCCGCCGCCGGAGCTGTCGCCGCCGGCCGGGGCGGTGGCCGCTGCCGCCGGATGATCCGTGGTCAGCGCGGGTTCCACCGGCGGCGTCGGCCGCGCCGCAGGACCGCGATCGAGAGCAGTGCCACGGCGGTCGACAGGAGCAGCAGGGTGGTCGCCACGGCGGCGCGACGGACCGCCGGATCGGGCGCCGGGACCGAGGCCAGGACGGCGGGTGGTACCGGTTCGCGGGTCGGGGTGTCGGCCAGTGTCGGGTCGATCGTGGTGACCGCCGCGTACGGGTCGACGGTGCCGGCGCCCAGCCGGGGGTCGCCCGGTGCCGACGGTGGTTCGGCGGTCAGTCGCAGCCGGTCGCGGACCTGCGCCTGGGTCAGCTCCGGCCGGTACGACCGCACCAGCGCGGCGGCCCCGGCGACGTACGCGGCGGCGACGGCGGGTCCGCCCACCCGGTAGTGG
>NZ_SISL01000156.1:0-12425 GCF_004307965.1 Verrucosispora sp. SN26_14.1
GTCCGCGCGCCACCGCGCGGCGGCCGCCGAGGCCTCGGCCCGGACCCGGACGTCGTCGGTGACCACGAGCACCCCGCCCACCTCGGGACAGGCCCGCACCGCGTCGAGGGTGTCGGCCACGAGCGCCAGCGCCAGCTCCTCGTGGGGTACGCCGGGCAGCCCGCCACGCAGCCGCGACTTCGCGGCGACCAGGCGTTTGACCGGCACCACCACGGTCCAGGGCTGACTCACACCTGTCATCCTGCCAGCCCGGCGGCGGTACCCTCACTGGCCGTACCAGGGGCGAACAGGCATGATTTCGGCTGCGGGCGTCACCGGAGGTCTCCGGTGGGCGGGTCGGGGTGGGCACGAGGAGGCACGGTGGGTCGGCGCAGGCTGGGATTCTGGCAGAGGTTCGCCGTGGTGCTGGTCAAGCCGGCGATGACCGTCTGGACCCGGCGTACCTGGCGGGGCATGGAGCACCTGCCGCAGGACGGCCCGGTGATCATCGTGGCGAACCACATCTCGCACGCCGACCCGCTGGTGTCGGCGCACTTCGTCTACGACGCCGGCCGGTGGCCGCAGTTCCTCGGCAAGGCGAGCGTCTTCAAGGTCCCGGTGGTCGGCTGGATCCTGCACCGGTGCCGCCAGATCCCGGTGGAGCGCGGCTCGGTCGACGCGGTCAAGTCCCTGGAAGCCCTGGTCAAAGCACTGAACGAGGGCGATGCGGTGATCATCTATCCAGAGGGCACCACCAGCCGGGAACCGGACCTGTGGCCGATGAAGGGCAAGACCGGCGCGGCCCGGCTGGCGTTGACCACCGGTGCCCCGGTTGTGCCGGTGGCGATGTGGGGGCCGGAGAAGATCTTCGACCCCCGGCGGGGCAGGCTCAACCCGCGCCCCCGCATCCCGGTGAGCGTGGTGGCCGGGCCGCCGGTCGACCTGAGCCGCTGGGCCGGCGCCACGCCGAGCCGGCAGGTGCTGGAGGAGATGACCGACGTGATCATGCTGCGGGTGCGGGACCTGCTCGCCGAGATCCGGGGCGGCACACCTCCGCCGCTGTGGCAGCGCACCTCCCGCGCCAACGCCGACCGCCCCGAGGCGACGGCATGAGCGAGCGTCAGCGAGTGAATCGTCAGCGCGGTGCGGTGGTGCCTTGTGGCGGCGCGCAGCGAAGCGGAGTGGCGGCATGAGCGGACATGTGGCGGTGCTGGGGGCCGGGTCGTGGGGGACGGCGTTCGCCAAGATCCTCGGCGACGCCGGCCGGGACGTCACGATCTGGGCGCGACGGAAGTCCATCGCCGACGTCCTGCGGGACGAGCGGTGCAATCCGGAGTACCTGCCGGGGGTGGTGCTGCCGTCGCGCGTCACCGGCACCGGTGACGCCGCCGAGGCGATCGAGGGCGCCGAGATGGTGGTGCTGGCGGTGCCGTCGCAGACGCTGCGCGGCAACCTCGCCGAGTGGGTCGGTCACCTGCACCCCGACGCCACCCTGGTGTCGTTGATGAAGGGCATCGAGCTCGGCACCACCAAGCGGATGAGCGAGGTCATCGTGGAGACCGCCGGGGTGGCGGCGGATCGCGTGGTGGTGGTCTCCGGGCCCAACCTGGCCCCGGAGATCGCGGCCGAGCAGCCGGCTGCCACCGTGGTCGCCGGCACCGACGCCGACCGCGCCGCGCTGGTGCAGCGCTCCATCACCACGCCGTACTTCCGCCCGTACACCAACGACGACGTGATCGGCTGTGAGCTGGGCGGGGCGGTGAAGAACGTGATCGCCCTGTCGTACGGCATCGCCACCGCGATGGGGTTCGGTCACAACACCCGCGCGATGCTGGTCACCCGGGGACTGGCCGAGACGGCCCGGCTCGGGGTGGCCCTCGGTGCCGACCCGCTCACCTTCGCCGGTCTGGCCGGCATGGGCGACCTGGTCGCCTCCTGCTCGTCCCCGTCGGCCCGCAACCGCACCTTCGGTGAGCACCTGGGTCGGGGCGCGACGCTGGAGGAGGCGCGGGTGGCCACCCGGCAGACCGCCGAGGGCGTCAAGAGCGCGCTGGCGATCCGGGACCTGGCCCGCGCGCACGGGGTGGAGATGCCGATCACCGAGCAGGTCGAGCTGGTCTGCCACGAGGGCGTCGACCCGCGGCGTGCGGTCCGGGCGCTGATGAGCCGCACCACCAAGCCGGAGTGAGCAGCGTGGACGAGATGCGCTTCCGTTCCCCCGAGGAGCACGCCCGGACGCCCGGTTCCGCCGGTGACGGCACCCGGTGCGTACACGCGGGTCTGCCCGAGCCGACGCCCGGCGCGCCCTTCCTGCCCGGTCCGGTCTTCGCCGCGCCGTACCACCTCGATCCCCGGCAGGGACCGGCGGCGGCGCCGAACGGTTACGGGCGGCCGGACAACCCGACCCGCCGGCTCCTGGAGGCGGCGATCGGCGAGCTGGAGGGTGGCGACTGCCGGGTCTTCGCCAGTGGCCAGGCGGCGATCACCGGCCTGCTGCTGGCGGTGCTGCGGGCCGGTGACACGGTGGTGCTGCCCGCCGACGGCTACTTCCCGGTGCGCGCGTTCGCCACCGACACGCTGGCCGGCAACGGGGTCCGGGTGCTGTTCGCGCCGACCGTCGGGCCCTACCCGGACTTCACCGGGGTACGCCTGGTGCTGGTCGAGACGCCGGCCAACCCGGGGCTCGACGTGGTGGACCTGCCGGCCCTGGCCGAGCGGGTGCACGCGGCCGGTGCCCTGCTGGCGGTGGACAACACGACCGCCACGCCGCTCGGCCAGCGTCCGCTGGACCTCGGCGCGGACCTGGTGGTGGCCTCCGGCACCAAGGCGTTGACCGGGCACTCGGACCTGCTGCTCGGCTACCTCGCCACCCGGTCGACCGCACTGCTGGAGCAGGCCACCTCCTGGCGGACGGTCACCGGGTCGGTGCCCGGGGCGTTCGACGCCTGGCTGGCCCACCGGTCGATGGCCACTCTCGACCTGCGTCTGGCCCGGCAGACGGCGAACGCGGAGGCGATCGCCCGGCTGCTCGTGGCCCGGCCCGACGTGTCGGGGGTGCGCTGGCCGGGGCTGCCGGACGACCCGGCTTACCCGGTGGCGTCGCGGCAACTGCGGCGGATGCCGGGTGTGCTCTCCTTCGACCTGGCCGACGCCGACCGGGTCGCCCGGTTCCTCGACGCGGCCCGGCTGGTCGGGGCGGCCACGTCCTTCGGCGGCCTGCACACCACCGCCGACCGGCGGGCGCAGTGGGGCGACGACACCGCGCCCGGCTTCGTCCGGCTCTCCTGTGGGGTGGAGGACACCGTCGACCTGGTCGCCGACGTCGCGGCCGCGTTGGACGCGGCGGCCTGATGGGGCCCGTCTCCCCGGCCGAGTTCGACGCCCTGGTGCGCCGGCTGCGGGAGGCGGGTTGTGTCTGGGCCGAGGACGAGAGCCGGTTGCTGGTGGAGGGCGCCGACAGTCCGGAGACACTGGCCGGTCTGGTCGACCGGCGGGTCGCCGGTGAGCCGTTGGAGTACGTGCTCGGCTGGGCGGAGTTCTGCGGTGAGCGGATCGACGTACGGCCGGGGGTCTTCGTGCCCCGGTCGCGTACCGCCCTGCTGGTCTCGGCCGCCGTGGCGGTGACCGGGCCGGCCGCGGCCGTGGTGGAACTCTGCTGCGGTTCCGGCGCGGTGACCCGGGTGTTGGCCGGTCGACTCACCGCGCCCCGGCTGGTGGCCGCGGTCGACCTGGACCCGGCGGCGGTGGCCTGCGCCCGACGGAACCTGGCCGACCTGGCGGTGCCGGTGCTCTGCGGTGACCTCTTCGCGCCGCTGCCGGCCGCCTGCCGGGGTGCCCTGGACCTGGTGGTGGCGAACGCCCCGTACGTGCCGACGGCGGCGATGCCGCTGCTGCCGCCCGAGTCCCGCCGGTACGAGGCGCCGGTGGCGCTGGACGGCGGTCCGGACGGCTTGGCGGTGCTGCGTCGGGTCGCCACCACCGCGCCCCGGTGGCTCGCGCCCGGCGGGCACCTGGTGGTGGAGGTGGGGGAGGACCAGGTGGACGAGTTGCGGACGGTGTTGACGGAGGTCGGGCTGGTGCCGGAGGTGGTCCGCGACGGCGATCTGGGGGCCACCGCGATGACCGCCTGCCGGCCGGTCTGTGCCGGACATCGGGACGCGAACCGCCGCGTGGGCATGGCGGGCCGACGGACCGAGAACTAACCTCGCGTCAGGTTCGGACGGCGGGAGGCGGGTTTCGGGTGGATGGCGCAGCGGTGCCGGTGGTCGTCGGGATCGACAACGGGGGTACGAGCAACAACACCACGGTCCTGACCCTCGACGGGCGGTTCCTGGTGGACGAGCTGGTGGAGACGCCCAGCGAGGTGCAGGCCGGGCCGGAGGCGGCGGTGGCGGCGATGGCGCGGGCTCTCGACGGCGTGCTGGCCCGCACGGGCGTGCCCCGCGAGCTGGTCCGGGCGGTCGGGCTGGACACGCCGGGTCCGGCCAGTGCCACCGGGGTGATCTCGTCGAAGGGCTCGACGAACTTCTCCCAGCCGGCCTGGCGCGGGTACGACGTGCGGGGCGCGTTGGAACGCCGGATCGGGCTGCCGGTGGTCTATCACAACGACGGCAACGCCGCCGCGCTCTACGCCCACCACGTGCACTTCGGGGCCGACGCGATGCGGCGGTCGTCGGTGTCGGCGATCGTCGGCACCGGACTGGGCGGCGGCGTGGTGGAGAACGGCCGGGTGGTGTCCGGCGCGGCCGGCATGGCCGGTGAGCTGGGGCACGTGCAGATCCCGCTGACCACCGTGCTGGCCCCGGAGCAGCCGGTGCCGACCTGCGCCTGCGGTTTCGCCGGTGACGTGGAGAGCGTGGCCTCGCTGACCGCGATCGGGCGCAACCTGCTGCCGTACTGGTTGACGCGCTACCCGGGGCATCCGCTGGCCGACGAGTCACCGGACCGGGCGGCCAAACTGGTGCGCGGGTACGGCGAGCGCGGCGACGACCTGGCCCGGGAGATCTTCGCGCAGCAGGCGCGGGCGCTCGGTGCGCTGTTCACCATCGCGGCGAACTTCACCGACCCGCACGCGTACTTCGTCGGCGGTGGCGTGGTGGAGACGGCACCGGAGTTCCGTGACTGGTTCCTCGCGGCGGTCCGCGAGCACACCGCGCTCCGCACGGAGCAGGCCGCGCTGGCCACGTTCGCCCTGGTGCCGGAGCGCGACATGGCCGGTGCGCGGGGCGTCGCGCTCGCCGCGCTGGAGGCGGCCCGGGACCTGCCGGCACCGCTGCCGCTGGTCGGCGACTGACCCCGGTCGTCGGTGGGCGACCGACCGTGGTCGCCGGTCAGCCCAGTCGGACGTCCGTCAGGACCGGGAAGTCGTACCAGCTCACCGAGAAGGGCTCGGTGGGGGACGGCGAGACGGGGAAGACGCCCCACGTGTCGGTCGACTGCCCCGGGGCGACGGTGACCGCCTCGCCGGCCCGTTCGGCGGCGCACCAGGTGTCGGTGGGGCGTACGGTGCGGCCGTCGGCGAGCGTCAGCGCGGAGGAGTTCAGGTCGTCCTCGCGGCTCGGGCAGACCAACGGCCACGGCAGCGGCGAGTCGTTGCGGTAGCGGAAGGTGAGCCGCAGCGTGCCGTCGGAGGTCTCGGCGCCGGTCAGCGTGAGCCGGAACGACGACTCCTGGTAGATCTGGCGGTCGAGCCGGTACGTCTGCCGGTCGGTGCCCACCGGGGTCTGCGGGGCGTCGTCCGCGTCCCGGGCGGGGGTCCGGTCCCGGTCCGTCGCGTTCTCCGGGCTCCGGTCCGATCCCGCCTCGACGGTCGGCGATCCCCGGTCGGCCAGGTAGTACCCGGCGAGGGAACCGACGATGGCGAGACTGGCCGTCGACGCGACGACGGCGATCAGGACGCCGTACTTTCTCTCCACACGGACCCCCGGGCTGCTGGGCGGCATCGTCGGCCGTGAAGGTAGCACCGTCGGGGTAGCGCGTCGGCACCCGAGCCGGGGCTGACCGGGCCGGCGGTGCCCTTACCGGCCCGGTCAGCGGTCCTGGGTGTGGTGGTACGGCTCAGGGAGTGCGGACCCGGTTCAGGGGGTCGGGGGCGACTGGGCGAAGGCGGTCCACGCGGCCGGCGGGAAGTGCAGCAGTGGACCGCTCGGGTCCTTGGAGTCGCGTACGGCCACCGTGCCGGGAACGACCGCCACCTCCACGCAGGCTCCCTCGTCGCCGCTGTGGCTGCTCTTGCGCCACCCGGCCACGGCCACCACGGTGTTGGTCGTCGGTGTCATCCTCTTACCGTCCCTTCAGGGTCTTCACGAGTAGGTCACGGCTGTCCGCCGGGCTGAGCGCGACAGTCCGCAGGTGTTCCATGATCTTGGTGCAGGTGCGCAGGTCACCGGGCCGATCCAGGATCATCTGGCCGGCGACGGTCTCCACCGAGGCGATGATCGGGTCCTCCGGGTCGGCGAACTCGAGGATGTGCAACGACCCCCGGGTGCCCCGGTGGTAGCCGGCGGACAACGGGATCACCTGCACGGTGATGTTCGGCAGATCGCTCATCTTGAGCAGATGGTTGAGCTGCCCCTGCATGGCCGATTCGTCGCCGACGGGGCGCAGCAGCGCCGCCTCGTCGAGGATCGCGTCGAAGATCGGCGGATCCTGCTCGAAGACCCGCTGTTGCCGGTCGAGCCGCATGTGGACCCGCTCCTCGACGTCGTTGTCGCTGAGCGTGTGCGGACCGCCCCGCATCACCGCGCGGATGTAGTCGGCCGTCTGCAACAGACCCGGCATCACCGACGGCTCGAAGTTGGCGATGCCGGTGGCCTCGGCCTCCAACGCGATGAAGTCGATGGTGCGCCGGTCGAGCAGGTACGAGTACGAGACCCACCAGCCCGGCTTGCGCGCGTCCTTGGCCAGCGCGACGGCGGCGGCGACCTCCTCGGCCTTGACGCCGTAGAGGGTGAGCAGCGCCCGCACGGTGGCGGGGCTGACCAGTGTCTGCGCGTTCTCGTAGCGGGAGAGCGTGCTACGGGTGCTGTTGATCTCGTCCGCCGCGGCCTCCAACGTGAGGCCGGCGGCTTCCCGGTGGTGGCGCAGCGCGAGGCCCAACCGGCGAGCGCGAGCGGTCTTCGGTGCCATGCATCGATGGTCGCACGTATTTGGGACTCTGTACATGAGAGAACGTCGGTGAGAGTTGCATTCATGCCCATGGACCTGTCAGTCTGTTAGCGCGTCCTCACCGCCGGTTGTCGTGGCGACGGTGGTGGTGAGCGACCGGAGGGGATGGGGCGCGCGGCGGTCGGGTTATTCCCCCGTACCCGACCGCCGCGTGCCGCGCCAGTTGTCGGCCACCGGAAGGGAATCGACGTGCTGACTGGTCAGCGAGTGTGCGCCGAGCGCCTCGGCGGCCGGCAATGACGCGCTTCCTGGTGGTCCTGACCGACGTCCGTCCGTACGAGATGGACGGTCGCAACGAGCGCGTCGCCCCGGAGCGCCGACGTCAGGTCGTCGGTGCGAACAGCCGGGAGGCGGCGGACCGGATCGCCGGCGCGTTCATGGCCCTGGGCATGGTGCGCGCGGGCCGGCAGCGGGTCAAGGTGATCGCCATCGGCCGGCGGCACGCGTTCGGCGAGCGGGAACTGGTCGGTTGACCTGGTCGACGTGCGCGACCAGTAACGAACCGTATATGACGCGTTGACCGAATGCGGCCATCCCGCGTTCCCGCCGGGTATCGGCCACCCGCTCCCGCCACGCACAGTAAGGTCATCCGGGAGAGCGCCAGCAGTGCGTCCCGGAAAGGTGACCGCAGTGACCACCCCAGGCAAGACCCGCGTGGCGATCGTCTTCGGCGGCCGTAGCCCGGAACACGGCATCTCCTGCGTCAGCGCCGGAAGCGTGCTCGCCGCACTCGACCCCGACGAGTTCGAGGTGGTGCCGGTCGGCATCACCCGGGCCGGGCAGTGGGTGCTGACCAACGGCGACCCGGCCCAGCTGGCGATCAGCGCGCGCCGGCTGCCCGAGATCACCGCCCAGTCCGGTGTGGACATCGTGCTGCGCGCCGACCCGACCGGCAGCGGCCTGCTGGTGCTCGACCCGGCCGAGGGGCCCCGCGCGCTGGCCGATGTGGACGTGGTCTTCCCGGTGCTGCACGGCTCCTACGGCGAGGACGGCACCATCCAGGGCATGTTGGAGATGGCCGGCATCCCGTACGTCGGGGCGAAGGTGTTCGCCTCGGCCGCCGCCATGGACAAGGAGTTCACCAAGAAGCTCTGCGCCGCCGAGGGCATCCCGGTCGGCCCGTACGCGGTGCTGCGCAGCGGGATGACGCTCAGCGAGGCGGAGAAGGAACGGCTCGGCCTGCCGGTCTTCGTCAAGCCCTCCCGGGCCGGGTCCTCGTTCGGCGTCAGCAAGGTCAACGACTGGGCCGACCTGGAGACGGCGATCGCCGCCGCCCGGCAGATCGACAACAAGGTCCTGGTCGAAGGCGCCATCGTCGGACGCGAGATCGAGTGCGGCGTGCTGGAGGGCGAGGCCGGCGGCATGCCCGAGGCGTCCGTACTCGCCGAGGTGCGGGTGGTCGGCGACTACGAGTTCTACGACTTCGAGGCCAAGTACATCGACGCGGAGTCCGCCTGCGAGTACGACCTCCCCGCCGACCTGCCCGACCGGGTCACCCGGCAGGTACGCGACTACGCCGTCCGCGCCTTCGAGGCGCTGGACTGCGCCGGCCTGGCCCGGGCCGACTTCTTCGTCACCCCGGAGCTGGAGGTCTACCTCAACGAGGTCAACACGATGCCCGGCTTCACGCCGACGTCGATGTTCCCCCGGATGTGGGCGGCGGCCGGCCTGGAGTACCCGAAGCTGATCGACCGGCTGATCCGGACCGCGCTCACCCGCGGACCCGGGCAGTACTGAGTCACCACCCCGACGCGGGCCCGCCACCGGGGCGGCCCGCCGTCGGCGGGTGGGTCAGGCGGTGCAGCCGGTGGGCTTCGAGTCGGCCGACGGGATCGACTCGACGATGGTCGCCGAGATCGGGGCGGCCCACTGCAACGCCTCGCCGTAGAAGTGCGGCACCCGCAGGGTCACCTCCGTCTCCCGGTCGACCGTGGTCAGCTCCGTCGCGTCCGGCCCCTCCTCCGCGAACCAGCAGACCGAGTTGACCAGGTAGAGGTGCGCGTCGCGGGCCACGGCGGGGCGATCGGCACCGCAGGCCACCGTCAACGCCGGATCACCGTACGCGGCGTTCTGCTCGGGACCGGCCGAGACCGGCCGTTGCGGCAGGTCGCGGACCGTCTCCGGCAACTGCGACAACAGGGCGCGACACACCACGGTCGGTCGTTCGGCCAGGTCCGGAGCGGCCATCTCGACCGGGGTGGTGGACCGGGGAGCAGCGGTGCTCGGTGACGCCGTGGGCGTGGCGGCCGGCTCACTCGACGGGAGGTTGGCCCAGGCGACGGCGCCCACCAGCAGCGCCACCGGCAACGCCACGGCGGTGGCGATCAGCGCGGCGGAGCGGTTCGTGCGGTCGGGCGCCTTCGCGCCCTCGGTGCGGTCGTCGTCGGTGGGCTTCCTGGTGGTCTCGTCCACTTACAGCCGCACCACCGAACAGGTCAGGGTGCGGGTGATGCCGGGCACCATCTGCACGTTGCTGACGATGAGCTTGCCGAGCTCATCGACGGTGTTGGCCTCGGTGAGCACGACCACGTCGTACGGCCCGGTGACGGCGTCGACCCGGACCACCCCGGCGAGATCCGCGATGAGACCGGCCACGTCACGTGCCCGACCGACCTCTGTCTGGATGAGGATGTACGCCTGTACCACGCTCGACCTCCCTCCGTCGCCGCCGTCAAGCGGCCCGAAGGGAGAAAGTACCTTACGGACCAGGGGTGATCCCTATCGGTGGCCAAGGAGAAGCAGTGAGCGAGCGAGCTGAGCGGCTCAGCGCGACGACGTCCCCGGTCGGCACGGGGCGTGACGGAGCAGCGGCGTGAGCGTGGCGGGTGTCGGCGAGTTCGGGCTGATCGACCGGGTGACCTCCCGCCTGTCGTACGGCTCCACGGTGCTGCTCGGCCCCGGTGACGACGCGGCGGTGGTCGCCGCGCCCGACGCCCGGGTGGTCGCGTCGACGGACGTCCTGGTGGAGGGGCGGCACTTCCGCCGGGACTGGTCCGGCGCGTACGACATCGGGCGCCGGGCGGCGGCGGCGAATCTCGCGGACGTGGTGGCGATGGGTGCCGACCCGACCGCGCTGCTGGTGGCGCTCTGCGTACCGGCCGACGCGGACACCGACTGGGTGGAACAGCTCGCCGACGGGCTCGGTGCCGAGGCGGCCGAGGTGGGCGCCAGCGTGGTGGGCGGGGACATGTCCGCCAGTCCCACCCTGACCATCGCGGTCACCGCCCTGGGCGACCTGGGTGGTCGTGCCCCGGTGACCCGGAGCGGGGCGCGACCCGGGGACCTCGTCGCCCTGGCCGGTCGCACCGGGTACGCGGCGGCCGGATTCACCGTGCTCTCCCGAGGATTCCGGACGCCCCGGCTGCTCGTCGAGGCGTACCGCCGCCCGGAGGTGCCCTATCCGGCGGGACCGCAGGCCGCCCGGCTCGGTGCCACCGCGATGATCGACGTCTCCGACGGGCTCCTCGCCGACCTCGGGCACGTGGCGCGGGCCAGCGGGGTGACCGTCGACCTCACCCGGGACGCCTTCGAGGTGCCGCCGCAGATGCGGGACGCCGCGCAGGCGCTCGGCGTCGACCCGTACACCTGGTTGCTGGCCGGTGGCGACGACCACGCGTTGGTGGCGACGTTCCCGCCGACGACGGCGCTGCCCGCCGAATGGCGGTTGGTCGGCCGGGTCGAGGAGGGCTCCGGGGTGACCGTGGACGGGCGGCCGTTCGACGGTCCGGGCGGCTGGGATCACTTCCGGTGACCCCGCCGGGTAAGGAGCGGGTCGGGTCGTACCCTTTACCTGTGCAGCAGATCGAGATCCATGTGGTGCCCTTCGACTCCCCGGTCGCGCAGCGGTTGATCACCGCCGCGTTGGCCGACCTGGGCGCCCGGTACGGCGGCAGCGGCGACGAGACCCCGGTCGACCCCGACGAGTTCGTGCCCCCGGCCGGGGCGTTCCTGGTCGCTCACCTCGACGGGCAGCCGGTCGGTTGCGGCGGCTGGCGCAGTCACGGCGACGAGGGCGACACCGCCGAGCTGAAGCGGATGTACACCGCCCCGCAGGCCCGTGGCCGGGGGGTGGCCCGGACGGTGCTCACGGCCATCGAGCGCTCGGCCCGCGAGCACGGCCGTAAGCGGCTCATCCTGGAGTGCGGCGACCGGCAGCCCGAGGCGATCGCGATGTACACCGGTGCCGGTTACGAGCGGATCCCCAACTTCGGGTTCTACGCCGCCGAGCCCGGCTGTCTGTCCTTCGGCCGCACCCTCTGAGCGTGAAAGGAAGGGTCCCCTGCTAACGCCTGGTGCATAGCAGGGGACCCTTTCTAACATCTGTGCCGGCGCCCCGTCGATGCCGGCGGTACGGTGCCGGCGAGTCGGTGCCGGCGGTACGGACCTCCCGGGGGCGGACACGACGATGCCGGTGGGCCATCGGCCCACCGGCATCGAACGACAGTGTCTTCCCGCGTCAGGCGCGGGCGACCTTGCCCGCCTTGATGCAGGACGTGCAGACCTTCAGCTTCTTGGTCGTGCCGCCACCGGCGGGGGTACGCACCGACTGGATGTTCGGGTTCCAGCGGCGGTTGGTCCGCCGGTGCGAGTGGGACACGTTGTGGCCGAAGCCCGGTCCCTTGCCACAGACGTCGCACACGCTAGCCACGGGATACTCCTGGGTTTGAAACGTTCATGAGGTCGCCGGCAGGTGCTGCCCGGGCAACCTGGCCAGGGTACCCGATGGGTGAACCGGCTGCCCAATCGGGCCTGGCCCGGCCTCGGCGGCCACCGTCCGGCCGCAGGACCGGCCCCGCCGGGAACCCGGACGCCCGGCACGCGGCAGGTTCGGCCGGGTGGGACGGGCCGTGCGGCACATGGATCCGACCGCGGCGTGACACGCCCGGCGACTGTCAGCGTACGCCAGTAGGCTTCCACCGTGCTGGACACCCTCGATGCCGCCGCCGTGCGCCGCTGGTGTGCCAGCGGGCTGGACACGCTCAAGCGGCACCAGCGGGAGATCGACGACCTCAACGTCTATCCGGTGCCCGACGGCGACACCGGCACCAACCTGGTGCTCACCCTCACCTCGGCCCAGCAGGCCCTGGCGATGGATCTCGACACCGGGGCGGACGGCACCTCGACCGCGCACGGGCACGCCCTGCGGCTGCTGGCCCGGGGCGCCCTGCTCGGGGCCCGGGGGAACTCGGGCGTGATCCTGTCGCAAATCCTGCGGGGCCTCGCCGACGCGCTGGGCCCGGTGCCCGAGGTGGGCGGCCGGGAGCTGGACGTCGCCCTGC
>NZ_SISL01000157.1:0-12388 GCF_004307965.1 Verrucosispora sp. SN26_14.1
GCCGATGTGTATAAGAGCCAGGTTCTCACGGTGCGCGGCCGGCTGCTCGCCGACGCCGTGGTGCGGGACCTGCTGCCCTGACCGCCGTCCCCGAGGTCAGGGCCTCACGAAGCCGAGATCAGCGCTTCACGAAGGCGTAGGTCATCGGGTACCGGTAGAGGGCGCCCTCGTTGGCCTTGACCCCGGCGATGATCCCGAAGATCACCGGCACGATCCAGACCAGGAACGGCACGAAGAACAGCAGCCCGCAGGTGATCGCGGTGAGCACCCAGCTGAGCAGCCCGGCGATGGCCCAGGTGAGCTGGAAGTTCAGGGCGGCCACCGAGTGCGCCCGGACCACCGGGCTCTGCTGCCCCCGGGTCATCATCGCGATCAGCGGCGCGACCCAGCCCAGCAGACCGCCGCCCACGACCACCCCGAGCGGGCCGCCGAAGTGGGCGATCAGGGTCCAGGTCTTGTCCTCGTTGCTGGCGTAGCCGCCGCCGGGGGGACCGTAACCGCCCGTCGGGTACCCGACACCGGGCGCGCCGCCCGGCGGGGGGTACTCACCCGGCGGGGGATAACCGCCGGGCGGCGGGTAGCCGCCGGGCGGGGGATAGCCGGGCTGGCCCGACGAGCCCGACAGTGGGGACGTGGGGTCGTCGCCGGATCCTGGAGGACGAGGTGGTTCAGTCATGTGGTCACGGTAGGTGCCAGCGGCAACGGCGCACCATAGCGACACCGGGGAGTGTCAACCCGCCGATCGGTTTCCGGACATCCGGGAAGTCTTGATCATCGCGGGCACGGGAACGCCGACGTAGACTGGCACTCGCTACAGTCGAGTGCCAGAGTGTTCCTCTGGCACTCCGGGCGCTCCGGGCTGACCTGCGACAGGAGGTGGGGAGGATGGGTCTCGACGACCGGAAACTCGCCGTGCTCCGGGCGATCGTCGAGGACTACGTCGCCACCCAGGAGCCGGTCGGCAGCAAGGCCCTCGTCGAACGGCACCAACTCGGTGTGTCCCCCGCCACGGTCCGCAACGACATGGCCGTGCTGGAGGAGGAGGGCTACATCCGCCAGCCGCACACCAGTGCCGGGCGGGTGCCCACCGACCGCGGCTACCGCCTCTTCGTCGACCGGCTCAGTCGGGTCAAGCCGCTCAGCCCCGCCGAACGGCGGGCGATCGAACGGTTCCTCGTCGGCGCGGTGGACCTCGACGACGTGGTGCACCGCACCGTACGCCTGCTCGCGCAACTCACCCGTCAGGTCGCCGTGGTGCAGTACCCGAGCCTGGCCCGCTCCACCGTCCGGCACCTGGAACTCGTGCCGATCTCCACCACCCGGCTGACGCTGGTGATGATCGCCGACACCGGCCGGGTCGAGCAGCGGCTGGTCGAACTGCCCGCGCCGGTCCCCGCCGACGACGTCCTGGACCTGCGCCGACTCGTCAACGAGAAGCTGGTCGGCACCCGCCTGTCCGACACGCCACCGCTGGTGCAGACACTCATCGACGAGTGTGCGCCGCACCTGCGGGCGGCCATGACCACGCTCTCCACCGTCCTGCTGGAGACCCTCGTCGAACGCCACGAGGAGCGGCTCGCCCTGGCCGGCACCGCCAACCTGGCCCGGGGCGGCCTGCTCGACTTCCAGGGGTCGCTGCGCCCCATCCTCGAGGCGCTCGAGGAGGAGGTGGTGCTGCTCAAGCTCATCGGCGAGGTCGAGCCGAGCACGCTGCGGGTCCGCATCGGCGACGAGAACCAGATCGACAACCTGCGGGCGGCGTCCGTGGTCAGCACCGGATACGGCCCGGGCGCGACCATCGTCGGGGGGATGGGCGTGCTGGGTCCGACCCGGATGGACTACCCCGGAACAATCGCCACGGTGAGGGCCGTGGCACGCTACGTGGGCGAGCTGCTGGCCCAGAACTGACCAGTCAGGGCCGACGGCAGGCTGCCGCCACCGACCGGCGTAACGCGAGACGAACACGAGGACACGGAACCCAGTGGCCAGGGACTACTACGGCATTCTCGGCGTGAGCCGAGGGGCCTCCGACGACGAGATCAAGCGCGCCTACCGCAAGCTGGCGCGCCAGTTCCACCCGGACGTGAATCCGGACCCGGAGGCCCAGGAGAAGTTCAAGGACATCAACGCCGCGTACGAGGTGTTGTCCGACGACCGGAAACGGCAGATCGTCGACCTCGGTGGCGACCCGCTCGCCCCGGGCGGCGGCGGTGCCGGTGGGCCGGGGGGCCCCGGTGGCGCCGGACCCTTCGTCGGCTTCCAGGACATCATGGACGCCTTCTTCGGCGGGGCCACCGGCGCCGGGCGTGGCCCGCGACCGCGTACCCGGCCCGGGGCCGACGCGATCCTGCGGCTCGAACTGGACCTGCAGGAGACCGCCTTCGGGGTCGAGGCACCGATCACGGTCGACACCGCCGTGCTCTGCACCACCTGCACCGGGGCCGGTACCGCCGCCGGCACCCACCTGGCCACCTGCGAGGCGTGCGGTGGCCGGGGCGAGGTGCAGTCGGTGCAGCGCACCTTCCTCGGCCAGGTGGTCTCCGCCCGGCCGTGCACGGTCTGCCAGGGCTACGGCACGACCATCCCGCACCCCTGCCCCACCTGCGCCGGTGACGGCCGGGTCCGCACCCGCCGCTCGCTGACCGTGAAGATCCCGGCCGGCGTCGAGGACGGGATGCGGATCCGCCTGGCGCAGCAGGGTGAGGTCGGCCCGGGTGGCGGCACCGCCGGTGATCTCTACGTGGAGATCCACGAGCGGCCGCACGACGTCTTCTCCCGCAAGGGCGACGACCTGCACTGCCGGGTCACCGTGCCGATGACCGCCGCCGCGCTCGGCACCCGGCTGACCATCAAGACGCTGGACAGCGAGGAGCCGGTCGACGTGAAGCCGGGCACCCAGCCGGGCAGCACGCTGCGGCTACGGGCCCGGGGCGTACCGCACCTGCGCGGTGCCGGTCGGGGCGACCTCTACGTCCACCTCGACGTGCGTACCCCGACCAAGCTCGACGCCGACCAGGAGCGGATGTTGCGGGAGTTCGCGGTGACCCGGGGCGAGGAGGTCGCCGAGCTCAGCAAGCAGGGCGGGTTCTTCTCCCGGATGCGCGACGCCTTCAACGGCCACGCCTGAGGTGTCCGCTCCGCTCTTCCTGGTCGAGTCGCTGCCCACCACCGACTCGACGGTGCTCGACGGGCCGGAGGGCCACCACGCGGCCACCGTGCAGCGGCTCCGGGTCGGCGAGGAGCTGCTGCTCGCCGACGGTCGGGGCGGCACCGCCGAGGCGGTGGTCACCGCCGTCGGCCGGGGCACCCTCGACCTGGACATCACCGCTCGCGGGTACGTCGACGCGGCGCACCCGCGACTGGTGGTGGTGCAGGGCATCGCCAAGGGCGACCGGGGTGAGCTGGCCGTGCAGGCGATGACCGAGACGGGCGTGGACGAGATCGTCCCCTGGGCGGCGTCCCGCTCGGTGGTGCAGTGGCGCGGCGAACGAGGCGTCCGGGCCCGGGCCAAGTGGGTGGCGACCGCCCGGGAGGCGGCGAAGCAGGCCCGTCGGGCGTGGCTGCCGGTGGTCGCCGGTGCCCCGGATGAGTCCGGCACGTCGGTGGCCCGCCGGATCGCCGGTGCCGCCGCCGGCTATGTGCTGCACGAGGAGGCGAGCGACCGGCTGACCACCGTCGAGTTGCCCGACCGGGGCGAGATCGTGCTGGTGGTCGGCCCGGAAGGCGGCATCACTCCGGCCGAGCTGGCGGCCTTCCAGGAGGCCGGCGCGCGTCCGGTCCGGCTCGGCCCGTCGGTGCTGCGTACCTCCACGGCCGGGGTGGCCGCGCTGGCCGTGCTCGCCACCCGACTGCTGCGCTGGTGACCGTCACCGGCCACGCCCGCGCGGCGAGGCCGGTACGCCCTGCCCGACGGGTCGTGGCCGGGTCGGGGTAATGCACCTCGGCCCCTTTGCTCTGCTTCAACGGACGCAACGGTTTGCGGCCGGACGCGGCGCTCTCCGGCCGGGGATCTCTAGGTGCGCAGGTAGGAGGCGCCGTTAAGGTCCACGATGGTGCCGGAGGCCCACTCCGCCTCGGGGCTGGCCAACCAGTGCACCGCCGCCGCGATCTCCTCGGGGCGGGCCACCCGGTCGAACGGGCTCTGTGCCCGGACCGCGTCGCCGCGCGGCGACTTCAGGTGCTCGTTGGTCATGTCGGTCGCCACGAAACCGGGCGCGACCGTGGCGACCGCGATGCCGTACGGCGCCAGGGCCACCGCAAGCGACTGGGCCATCGCGTTGAGCCCGGCCTTGCTGGCCCCGTACGCCGGGTTGGCAGGCTCGCCCCGGAACGCGCCGCGCGACGATACGTTGACGATGCGCCCGCCGCCCGAGCGCATGTGCTGGGCCGCGCACCAGGCGGCGTTGGCGGCACCGAGCAGGTTGGTGTCGAGAATCTCGCGCCACCGTCTCTGCCACTGCTCGTAGCTGCTCTCGAAGACCGGGTGCGGTGGATCGGCCGGGCCGAACACCCCGGCGTTGTTGACGAGTACGTCGAGCCCGCCGAGTCGTTCCGCCGCCTCGTCCACCATCGCCCGTACCGCGTCGGGGTCGGCCAGGTCGGCGCGGACCACCAGATGGCCGTCGCCGGGAAGCGCGGCCCGCAACGCCTCGGCCAGGTCTGCCGAGTCGCGGTGGTGGATCGCCACCCGGTCGCCGGAGGCGGCGAACGCCGTGACCACCGCCCGTCCGATGCCGCGTGACCCACCCGTGACCAGTACCGCCCGCCCCGACATGCGCGCCATCCTGCCGCACCCGCCCAGATGTAAGGAAGGGACCCTTCCTATACACGAGGCGTTAGTAGGGGGCCCTTCCTTACACTGCCCCGGTGAGTACTCCTGACTGCCTGTTCTGCCGGATCGTCGCCGGGGAGATCCCGGCCACCATGGTCCGCGAGACCCCCACCACGCTCGCCTTCCGCGACATCGACCCGAAGGCGCCGGTGCACGTCCTCGTCATCCCCAAGGAGCACTACGCCGACGTGGCCACCCTGGCCGCCGGCGATCCGGTGCTGGCCGGTGAGGTGCTGGCCACGGCCGCCGCGGTGGCCGAGGACGAGGGGCTGCTCGGGGACGGCTTCCGGCTGATGTTCAACACCGGGGCGTACGGCGGTCAGGAGGTCTTCCACGTGCACGCGCACCTGTTGGGTGGTGCGCCGCTCGGGCCGATGCTGGCCCGGAGCGTGGCGTGACCACAGCCGCCACCGGTCGACTCGACCGGTTGGTCCGGGAGGTCCAGGCGCGGGGACGGGTGCCGGCCGTGGCGGCGGCGGTGCACCGGGCGGACCGCCCGCTGTGGACGTGCGTGGTCGGCGGCACCGGCAACGACACCGCGCTGGACGAGGACACCCGGTTCCGGATCGGGTCGGTGACCAAGACGTTCACCGCCGTGCTCACCCTCCAGTGCCGCGACGACGGCCTGCTCGACCTCGACGACCCGCTGGACCGGCACCTGGACCTGCCGGCGCACGGCGAGCTGACCGTGCGCCGGTTGCTGTCGCACACCGCCGGCCTGCAACGGGAGCCGTACGGCGACGTCTGGGACACGTTGCGGGCGCCGGACGCCGACCGGCTGGTCGCCGAGCTGGCCCGGGCGGAGCGGGTGCTGCCGCCGGGTCGCCGCTACCACTACTCGAACCTGGGCATGGCGCTGCTGGGCCGGCTGGTCGGCCGGGTGCGGGGCGGGACCTGGGCCGAGGTGCTGACCGAGCGGGTGCTCACTCCGCTGGGGCTGACCGCGACCACCGCCGACCCGGGGCCCCGCGCGGCGACCGGGTTCCTGGTGGACGCGTACTCCGACGAGGCGCGCCCGGAGCCGCCGACCGACTTCGGCGCGGTCGGGCCGGCCGCGCAGCTGTGGAGCACCGCCGGTGACATGGCCCGGTGGGCCGCGTTCCTGGCCGACCCGGGGGCGCTGGACCCGACCGGCGGGGTGCTCGCGCCGGCCACGCTGGAGGAGATGCGCTGGCCGGTGACGGTCACCGACGAGACGACGTGGTCCGGTGGCTTCGGCCTGGGCCTGATCCTGGTGCCGCAGGGACAGCGGGTGGTGCACGTCGGGCACGACGGGGCGATGCCCGGGTTCCTGGCCGGGGTGTACGGCCGGCGGGGCGGCGAGGGGGCGCCCGCCGCGTTCGGCGCCGCCGTGCTGGGTTCCTCCGGTGCCGCCGTGGACCTGCTGGAACTGCCGCACCGGCTGCTCGCCGCCGCGGTCGAGCACGACCCGGCCGACATCGTGCCGTGGCGGCCGGGCACGCCGGCCCCGGAGCACCTGCGAGGGCTGCTCGGCCGCTGGTGGGGCGAGGGTTTCGAGTACGTCTTCGGCTGGCACGACGGTGCCCTGCAAGCGCGGGGTGCCGGTGACCCGACGGAGAGGCCGCCGGCGGTCTTCGCACCGGTGCCGGAGCAGCCGGACGTGTTCCGGACGGTCTCCGGCCGGGAGGTAGGCGAACTGCTCCGGCTGACCCGGGACTCCGCCGGCGAGGTGGTCCGGATGCACTGGGCGACCTACCGGTTCACCCGACGGCAGGAGACCTTCGACGGGTACGACTTCCGGGCCGACGGCTGACTCTTTTGTCTACTTGTGCACCAGTCGTCGGATCCCGTTGCGGTCACCGGTCCGCGCCGGAGTGGGCAGGCGCACCAGAGGGTCGCGACCGGCCGCCCCGAGGTAAATGGGCGGCGTGTCCCCGGCGGGGAAACGATACGATGGAGTCAACGTCCGCACGCCGTGGCAGCAGGCCCGGCGCCGAGATCGAGAGCAGGTGGCGCAGGGCCCCTCGGCCCGACCTATGACCGGCACCCCACCTCCCGACCTGCCCCGGGTGCAGACCAAGATCACGGTCCCCGACTCGAAGATCATGGTCAACCTCCTCGGCGCGGGTGACGAGATCCTGCGACTGGTCGAGCGCTCCGTGAACAGTGACGTGCACGTACGCGGCAACGAGATCACGATCACCGGTGCTCCCGCCGACAACGCCCTCGCCGAGCGGATCTTCAGCGAACTCCTCGAACTGATCGAGAAAGGCGAGATCCTGACCACAGACGCCGTCCGGCGTACCGTCGGCATGCTCGAACAGGGCGGCGCGGAGCGGCCCGCAGAGGTCCTGACGCTCAACATCCTGTCCCGGCGCGGGCGGACCATCCGCCCCAAGACGCTCGGGCAGAAGCGCTACGTCGACGCGATCGACGCGCACACCATCGTCTTCGGCATCGGCCCGGCCGGCACCGGCAAGACCTACCTCGCCATGGCGAAGGCGGTCCAGGCGTTGCAGGCCAAGCAGGTCAACCGGATCATCCTGACCCGACCGGCGGTCGAGGCGGGGGAGCGGCTGGGCTTCCTGCCCGGCACGCTCAACGAGAAGATCGACCCCTACCTGCGCCCGCTCTACGACGCGCTGCACGACATGCTGGACCCGGAGACCATCCCGAAGCTGATGGCGGCGGGCACCATCGAGGTCGCCCCGCTGGCGTACATGCGCGGTAGGACGTTAAATGACGCGTTCATCATTCTCGACGAGGCGCAAAACACCACGCCCGAGCAGATGAAGATGTTCCTCACCCGGCTCGGGTTCGGCTCCAAGATCGTGGTGACCGGTGACGTCACCCAGGTGGACCTGCCCGGCGGGACGACCAGCGGGCTGCGCGTGGTCCGGGAGATCCTGGAAGGCGTGCCGGACGTGCACTTCGCGCAGCTCTCCAGCGCCGACGTGGTACGACACCGACTCGTCGGTGAGATCGTCGACGCGTACGCCCGGTGGGACGCCGAGCGCGAGAACCAGCAGGCCCAGGGCGTGCACGCGGTGGCCGGGCGCACTGCCCAGGGCAACCGCGCCGGCCGGCGCCGCTAGACCGAGGGAAGACAGTTGTCCATCGAGATCGCCAACGAGTCCGGTGTCGAGGTCGACACCGACGCCGTGCTCGCCGTCGCCCGGCACGCGCTCGACGAGATGGGGGTCAACCCCCTCGCCGAACTCTCCGTGCTGCTGGTCGACATCGACTACATGACCGAGCTGAACCATCGCTGGATGGGCGGCGACGGTCCGACCGACGTGCTCGCGTTCCCCATGGACGAGGGCAGTGTCGACCACGGGCCGGGGGAGAACGCCGCCGCCGGTGGCGAGCCGGCCCTGCTCGGTGACATCGTGCTCTGCCCGGAGGTGGCGGCGAAACAGGCCGCGACCGCCGGGCACGGTGCCGCCGACGAGCTGCACCTGCTCACCGTGCACGGCGTGCTGCACCTGCTCGGCTACGACCACGCGGAGCCGGAGGAGGAGCGGGAGATGTTCGGGCTCCAGGCCCGGCTGCTGTCCAGCTGGCGGTCGACCCGCTCCCGGTGATGGACACTGTGCTGGCCGCGCCCGCCACCGGCCTACCCGATCTGCAACTGCTCGTCTTCGCGGCCGGGCTGGTGGTGCTCGCCGGCCTGATCGCGATGACCGAGGCCGCCCTGGCCGCGGTCTCCCCGGCCCGCGCCGCCGAACTGGCCCGTGACGGAGCCCGGGGAGCCCGTACGCTCCAGGCGGTCGCCGGTGACGTGGTCCGGCACCTCAACCTCCTGCTGCTGCTCCGGCTGCTCGCCGAGCTGACCGCCACCACGCTGGTGGCGCTGGTCGCGGTGGACACCTTCGGCGCGGGCTGGCGGGCGGCACTGGTCACCGCCGGGGCGATGACCGTGGTCAGCTTCGTGGTGGTCGGCGTCGGTCCGCGTACCCTCGGCCGGCAGCACGCGTACGCGGTGGGTCGCTCGGCCGCGCCGCTGGTGCGCTGGCTGGGCCGGGTGCTCAACCCGCTGGCGTCGCTGCTGATCCTGATCGGCAACGCGGTGACGCCCGGACGCGGTTTCCGCGAGGGACCGTTCGCCACTCAGGTCGAGCTGCGTGAACTGGTCGACCTCGCGGAGCAGCGGGGCGTGGTGGAGCACGGCGAGCGGCAGATGATCCACTCGGTCTTCGCGCTCGGCGACACCATCGCCCGCGAGGTGATGGTGCCCCGGACCGAGATGGTGTGGATCGAGTCGGGCAAGAACCTGTCCCAGGCGCTCGTGTTGTTCCTGCGCTCCGGGTTCTCCCGGATCCCGGTGATCGGCGAGAGCGTCGACGACGTGCTCGGCATCCTCTATCTCAAGGACCTGATCCGGCGTACCCAGGGCGGGGCCGCCGAGGACCGGCAGCTTCCGGTCGCCGAGCTGATGCGGCCGGCGACCTTCGTGCCGGAGTCCAAGCCCGTCGACGACCTGCTCTCCGAGATGCAGGCCGCCCGCAACCACCTGGTCATCGTGGTCGACGAGTACGGCGGCACCGGTGGTCTGGTCACCATCGAGGACATCCTCGAAGAGATCGTCGGGGAGATCACCGACGAGTACGACGTCGAGCGCCCGCCGATCGAGCAGTTGCCGGACGGCGCGGTGCGGGTCACCGCCCGGCTGCCGGTGGAGGCGCTCGGCGAGTTGTTCGACACCGAGCTGCCGCACGACGAGGTCGAGACGGTGGGCGGTCTGCTCGCCCAGTCTCTCGGCCGGGTGCCGATCCCCGGCGCCGAGGCGGAGGTGTCCGGCCTCCGGCTGATCGCCGAGGGCACCACCGGCCGCCGCAACCGGATCGACACGGTGCTGGTGCACCGGGTCGAGCCGTCCGACACGCAGGAGAACCCGGGTGGCGAGGCGACGGCCTCCCGGGGCGACACCGACCGATCCGAGGAGAGGCTGCCCGCCGATGCCTGAGTCACCCGCCGTGCCGACCGCCCTGCCCGCCGAGGCCGAACTGAGCGCCGAGGATGGCAAGCTGGTCATCCTCGCCCGGGGTGCCCGGGGTCGGGTGGGTGCCGTGGAGGGTGCGGCCGTCCGGGACCAGGACGGTCGCACGTACGCGGCGGCGAGCGTGTCGCTACCCTCGTTGACGATCACCGCGCTCCAGTTGGCGGTCGCCTCGGCGGCTGCGGCGGGCGCCACGCGGCTGGAGGCCGCCGTGGTGGTGACCGAGGCGTCCACCCTGGACGGCGCCGGTTACGCGGCCGTACGCGACCTGGCCGCCGACGCCCCGGTGCACCTCGCCGCCCCCGACGGCACGGTCCTCGGCACGGTCACCGCATGAGCGAGCGGAGTGAGCGAATCATCAGGTGCAGTGTGGTGGTGCCTCATGGCGGCGCGGAGCGTAGCGGAGTGCCGGCATGAGCGAGCGGGACTACCGGGCCGGGTTCGCGTGTTTCGTGGGGCGGCCGAACGCCGGCAAGTCCACGTTGACCAACGCGATCGTCGGCCAGAAGATCGCCATCACCTCGAACAAGCCGCAGACCACCCGGCACGTCATCCGCGCGGTGCTGCACCGGCCGGACTCGCAGCTGGTGCTGGTCGACACGCCGGGTCTGCACCGACCCCGGACGTTGCTGGGGGAGCGGCTCAACGATCTGGTGCGGCAGACCTGGAGCGAGGTCGACGTGATCGGCCTGTGCATCCCGGCGGACGAGCCGGTCGGTCGTGGTGACCGGTTTATCACCGGGGAGTTGGCCGAGTTGAAGGCGACCGTGCTGGCGGTGGTCACCAAGACCGACCTGGTCGACAAGAAGCGGCTGGCCGAGCAGCTGCTGGCTGTCAGCGAGCTGGGCGAGTTCGCGGCGGTGGTGCCGGTCAGCGCGGTCTCCGGACACCAGGTGGACACCCTGGTCGAGGTGATGACGGGGTATCTCCCCGAGTCTCCCCAGCTCTATCCGGACGACATGCTCACCGAGGACCCGGAGCAGGTGCTGGTCGCCGAGCTGATCCGGGAGGCGGCACTGGAGGGCGTACGCGACGAGCTGCCGCACTCCATCGCCGTGGTGGTCGAGGAGATGTTCCCCGAGGGCCGTCTGATGAAGATCTTCGCCGACGTGTACGTCGAACGGTCGAGCCAGAAGGCGATCGTGATCGGGCACCGGGGCGCTCGGCTGAAGGCGGTGGGCACTGCGGCCCGGCGGCAGATCGAGGAGCTGTTGGGCAGCCGCGTCTATCTCGACCTGCACGTTCGGGTGGCCAAGGACTGGCAGCGCGATCCGAAGCAGTTGCGCAAGCTCGGTTTCTGACCACTCCCGACCAGTGCGGGACAGAATGGACGGCGAGCGCCGGAGCGACTGATCAGTACCGGTCAGGCATATGGGAAGTTTCACTATCTCGGTGGGGTGCTGGTCGTTTCTGCGGCGCGCAACGGAGGGTAGGGAGGGTATGCCTCTGCCCCCGGACATAGATGCAGGCTGATGCGAAACCGTTACCTTGACCTGTTGCGTGCACTGGCCATCGTGCGGGTCGTCGTCTACCACGTCACCGGTTGGGCGTCGTTGACCGTGTTGTTCCCGGCGATGTCGGTGATGTTCGCGATGGCCGGTTCGCTGATGGCCGCCACGCTGTACCGGGTCGGGCCGTCGGCGGTGGGGCGGCGACTGCGACGACTGTTGCCGTCGCTCTGGGTGGTCGCCGCGATCTTCGTACCGGCGATGCTCTTCACCGGGCTGCCGTTCACCCCCAAGGTGCTGCTCTGGCTGTTCCCGATCGCCGACCCACCGGCGAACTACTGGGGTGCGCTGGCGCTGAGCCCGATCTGGTACCTGCGCGACTACCTCTGGTTCGTGCTCGCCTCGCCGATCGCCATCTGGCTGTTCCGGCGCTTCCCGCTGCCGACCCTGCTCGCCCCCTACTGCCTGCTGATCTCCATCGAGTTCGGCATCTACGAGAACCCGCACGGCGTGCTGCGCGAGTTCGGCCTCTACTTCGGCGCGTGGCTGCTGGGCTTCGCCCACCAGGCGGGCATGCTGCGCCGGATGACGAACCGGGTGCTGGTGCCGGTCGTGCTGCTGCTCGCGGCGACCGGTGGCGCCTGGACCCTGGCCAATCCCGGCCCGCGTGGCTATGACCTGAACGACATCCCGCTCGGCAACGCCCTCTGGTCGGCCGCGTTCATCCTGGTGGCGCTCGGCCGGGCGCCGTCGGCCGCAGCCTGGGTGGACCGCAACGAGATGGTCGGGCGGGCGGTCACCGTGCTGAACCGCCGGGCGCTGACCGTCTATCTCTGGCACATGGCCTTCGTGGTCGCGCTCACGCCGCTGGTGGACGTGGTCGGCTGGTCGCACCAGAACCTGCTGGGTCAGGCGATCCGGGTGGTCCTGGTCTTCGCCCTGGTGGGCGTGGTGACCGCGGCGTTCGGGTGGGTCGAGGACGTGGCGGCGCAGCGTCCACCGGAGCTGATCCCCGGGGGACGCCCGTCGCCGTCCACCCGTCCGAAGGCCGCGCTGCATCGGTCGGAGAGCGACCAGACCCCGCTCGGAGGTCCGGTCACGGGCCGACCACCGGCCGGTCCGGACCGGCCCGGCGGGAGGGTGCCGACC
>NZ_SISL01000158.1:0-12337 GCF_004307965.1 Verrucosispora sp. SN26_14.1
CAGCGGCACCGCCCGCAAGGACACCGTCGACCGGGCCGCCGCCGCGCTGCTCGCCGACGCCGCCCAAACCGCCGCAGTACGCCGCTACCTGCTCGTCTCCTCGATGGGCGTGGACACCGACCCGCCCGCCGACACCGACGAGGTGTTCGTCGCCTACCTGCGGGCCAAGAAGGCCGCCGAGGACGACCTGACCCGCCGGGACCTCGACTGGACCGTGCTGCGCCCCGGCCGCCTCACCGACGACCCGCCCACCGGCCACGTGACCCTCGACCGCCAGGTGCCCCGGGGCCCGATCAGCCGCGCCGACGTCGCCGCCGTCCTCGTCGCCCTGCTCGACGCCCCCGCGACCGCCGGCCTCACCCTGGAGACCGTCGCCGGCCCCACCCCGATCACCGCCGCAGTGGCCGCCCACGGCGGCACCTGAAGTCCGGCGCCGGTAGCGGCGGACGCGACAACCCCGCACCGGCCCGACCGGCCGCCCCGCAGCACCGTCAGGGTTGCTGGCGACGCGGCAACGACCGGCCCGCCGCCGCGTTCACCTCCACCGACCCACCGATGCGCTCCATCGTGCGGGCCAACTGCGCGCGACCGTCGTCGAGATGCCGCGCCGCCGCCTGCATGTGCGAGATCATCATCTCGCCGTAGATCCGCAGCGCCTCCCGCGCGGCCACCCCGTCGTCGAAGGTGGGCCCCGCCGACGCCCGGTAGTCCTGCACCGCCCGCTCCGCCTGCTGCCGGGCCTCCTCCACCGCCGCCCGCACGTAACTCTCGTACTGGGTCCGGGCGTACTCGGCGACCCGCCGCGCGTAGTCGTGCGCCTGCGCGATGATCTGCTCGGCCTCCCGCTGCGCCGCCGACAGCAGGTTCACCTCCTTGGCCGCCGGGGCCTGCGGCGTCGGACCCGAAGTCGGGAACACCCCGTGCCGGTGCAACTCCACATGGCCGGTGAGCATCTCGTTCTCCGCCCGCAGATCCGCCACCCGCGTCGAGAGCCGATCCAACTCGTCGGCCACCTGCATCCGGAACCGGTCCACCCCGGACTGGTCGTAGCCACGCCGGGCGAACGACGCCGACCCGAACTCCCACCGCCGCACCCGGTCGGCGGTCAACCGCACCGGCACCCCACCGGACACCGGGGTGCCGTCGTACCGGCCGATCGGGGCCGTACCCACCGAACCGGCCCGCCACTGGTCATCACTCACCGGACACCTCCGGAATCGTCGG
Source organism: Verrucosispora sp. SN26_14.1 (assembly GCF_004307965.1). Classification (NCBI taxonomy): domain Bacteria; kingdom Bacillati; phylum Actinomycetota; class Actinomycetes; order Micromonosporales; family Micromonosporaceae; genus Micromonospora; species Verrucosispora sp. SN26_14.1. Next base: position 1,225 of record NZ_SISL01000158.1, read on the forward strand.
GGACGGAAGGACTCTGCATCGCCGTACGCCACGCGGGGCCGTACCACTGCGCACCCAGACCCTCGTGGTGCACCCGCCCGGGATGGAAACCGGCGCGGGTCAACGCCGTCACCGCGTACGTCACCATGTCGTCGGACCCGCACACGTACACGTGACGGGACCGCCAGTCGCCGTCGGCCAGCGCCCGATCCACCGGATGCACGAACTCCCCCGGCCGGTCCAGGTCCACCCCCACCACCTGGGTCACCCGCAACCACGGATACGACGACGCCCACTTCTCCAGCAGGTCACCGTCGTAGAACTCGGTCCGCGACCGCGCCCCCACGTACAGGTCGACCTGCCGACCCGACCCCTCCGCGGACACCTGCTCCACCAACGCCCGCACCGGCGCCCACCCGGTCCCACCGGCCAGCAGCAACAGATCCGCCGACCCGGACGACCGCAACGTCAACGACTCCCCCACCGCCGCCGACAGGTGCAGCTGATCGCCCACCGCGCACCCGTACACCAGCCGCGACGACACCGCGCCACCCGGCGCCGCCCGCACGTGCAACTCCAGAGTGCCGTCCTGACGGGGGGCGTTCGCCGGCGAGTAGTACCGCCACGCCCGCACCGCCGGATGCGACACCCCGATCGACTGCCCCGCCGTGAACGGCAGAAGATACTGCGGACGCACCGTCAGCACCGCCACGTCGAAACCCCGCCGCTCATGGCCGACGATCTCCGCCACCCACCATGGTGGATTCACCGCCTCGGCGGCCTGCGCCGCCTCGACCATCACCTGCGCCACCAACCCGTACGCCGCCGCCCAGTCCTGCGCCAGCTCCTCGGTCCACTGGTCACCGAGGAAGTGCCGCAGCGTCGCCAGCAACGCCTCACCCACCGCCGGATAGTGCTCCGCGCGCACCGCGAACTTGCGATGGTCGGCACCGAGGTCCTGCAGGAAACCCACCAGCCGGTCCACCTGGTCCACCTGGGACACGATGTGACCGAGCGCGGTCACCAGCCGGTCCCGCTGCCCCGCCATGTTCGTCGGGAACATCTGCCGGGTCTCGGGATGCGCCAGGAACAACGTCGAGTAGAAGTACAGCGGAACCTGGTCACCGTGCGCGGCGACCGACGCCCAACTCCGCTTCAGACGAGAGACGTCCACAGCTCAGGCGTCCGCCCGGCCGTCGCCGGCCACCACCTGGTCCTGCACCGCCGCCAGCACCGCCTGCACGTCGGTGATGACGTCGCCGGGCACCCCCAACTGCGTCAACGTCGCCGTCAGATGCTCACCCACCCGCACGTAGTGCGCCACCGGGATCTGCAACGGCCGGTGCGCGGTAGCCAGGTCCCGGCCCGCGTACTCGTTCGGGCCACCCAGCACCACGGTCAGCATCAACGCCATGTGGCGACGCTGGACCGCCATGTCCACCTCGGTGAAGTAGCCGGCCAGCTCCGCGTCGGCCAACACCCGGTCGTAGAACAGCTCGACGGCGGCCCGCACCGCGGCGGCCCCGCCGATCCGCTCGAAGTGCGACACGGGGATGGTCTCGTCGGTGACCGTCACGGGTCAGTCCTTCCGCAGGGAGAGAGTGCACAGACGCGCGGCAATCGGCGCGACGCCCGCCACCGGCACCCCCGCCGTCGCGGCGAGGTGTCAGGCGGACCGGATCGGACGATAGCGTGCCGCGCCGCGCCCGTCTGTCCCGCACGGATCTCCACCGCCAGCACGCGGACACACACCGTGACAGATCAGAGGAAGATGACCGCACATCGTAGCGGCGTGATCACCGGCAGCGATCGGGGCGAGCCGTACACGCGTCACCGCACACGCTGCTCAGCGGGCACTGGTGTCGGCCCCGCCGCACTGCACCACCGTTACACCCACGACCCGACCCGAGACACAGCGTGATCGACAAAAACGTCCGCAGAAAACCACGCCCACACCGGCGGGCGGACGACCCTCAGCCGGCCCGCCGCCGCGCCCGACGCGCCGCCAACTCGTCACCCAGATCCCCGCCCGCGGGAACCTCCGGCTCCGGCTCCACCACGCCCCCCACCGGCTCCGCCGGCAGATGCGACAACGACCCCTGGATCTCCTTGAACGCGCCACCGATCGCGATACCGAACACCCCCTGGCCGCCCTGCAACAGGTCGACCACCTCCTCCGGGGAACGACACTCGTACACCGTCGTCCCGTCGGAGATCAGCGTGATGCCCGCCAGATCCTCCACCCCACGCGACCGCAACGCCTCGATCGCCTTACGGATGTTCTGCAACGACACCCCGGCGTCCAGCAACCGCTTCACGACCTTCAACACCACCAGGTCCCGGAACGAGTACAACCGCTGCGTACCCGAACCCGAAGCGTCCCGCACACTCGGCACCACCAGCGCCGTCCGCGCCCAGTAGTCCAACTGGCGGTAACTGATCCCCACCGCATGGCAGGCCGTCACACCCCGGTACCCCACCGCACCGTCACCGTCAGTCGCCGAACCAGGCATCCCACCCGACTCGTCCCACCCCGTAACCGGATCGGAATCTCGCGGCTCGTGCATCCGGACAACCTCCCCGTCAGTGCGGTGACACGTCGCTTCCGGGACGCGTACCCCTCGACACGGCAACCCTATAGCGACCGCCCAGGGTTACCACGGAGAAACCGCCGCGACACGCCGCGCATCGACAGCGACGACCATCACCATCACCGACCGTAACGCCACGATGGTGGTCCGCACCTACACACCGGCCCGGGCCCACAGCCCGGACCACCGATCAACCGGCGAAGTCCTCCGGCCGCACCTGCTCCAGGAACTCCCGGAACTTCTCCACCTCGTCCTCCTGCTCATCGGGAATCACGATCCCCGCCTCACTGAGGACCTGCTCGGCACAACGAATCGGCGCACCGACCCGCAACGCCAACGCGATCGAATCACTCGGCCGCGCCGAGACCCGCACCCCGTCACCGATCAACAGATCGGCGAAGAACACGTTCTCCTTCAGCTCGGTGATCTCCACCGCCCGCAACGGCGCCTTCAACGCCGCCAACACATCCCGCAGAAGATCATGGGTCAACGGCCGGGTCGGCTTGACACCCTGCTGCTCGTAAGCGATCGCCGTCGCCTCGACCGCGCCGATCCAAATCGGCAGATAGCGGTCACCCTCGACCTCCCTGAGCAGGACGATCGGCTGGTTACTGGGCAACTCCACCCGAACCCCGACCACGCTCAGCTCGCGCACCGCCGCCTCCGTGTCGTTGTCACCTACGCCGCACCGCGCCCTTCACTGCACGGTACACGGACCGCGACACGGCCATCTCACGCGCTCCGCGCACCACGCCCGTGCCCAGAAGGGGTTACCCCCGCAAGCCTACGCCACTCACCAACCCGCCGATCAGCGCGCACACGCACCTCACCGACCCAACGTCGACCGCAACCCCACCCGCACCAACGCCGCATGCAACTGCTGCGACAACGCCACCAACTCCCGCGCCGTCTCCGCCGCCCGCGCCCGCGCCGCCGGATCACTCTGCCGCGCCAACGGCGCCACCAACTGCGCGAACAGACCCACCTCCCGATCCGCCGCCGTCCGGTAACCCCGCAGATGCCGAGGCTGGAACCCGTACGCCGCCAAACCGGCCACCGCCTTCGCGATGATCAACGCATCGCCGTCGTACCAGCCCGGCGGATCCGACACCACCAACCCGAGCCGCTCCAACTCGCCCAACGTCGACTCGTCCAGCCCACTGCGCGCCACCAACTGCGTACGATCCAGCCGCACCTGACCCGACTCGACCGACGACGCCGCACCACGCCCCGGCACCTCACCGTCCGGGCCCACCGCCACCAACGCCGGCCGCGACCGCTCCGGCGCCGCACCGTCGGCATCCCACTGCGCCAACTGCTCACGAATCACCCGCAACGGCAGATACTGATCCCGCTGCGCAGTCAACACGAACCGCAACCGCGACACATCGTCCCAGCTGTACTTCCGATAACCAGCCGCCGTGCGCTGCGGCTCCACCAGACCCTCGGCCTCGAGGAACCGCAGCTTCGAAATCGTCACGTCAGGAAAATCCACCCGCAACTGGGCCAGCACCTCGCCGATACTCATCAACGGCTGGGCACGACCCACCCCGGACGGCGGAGAAGCCGCAGGCTCGTTCACCCCCGGCCGGCCTCCCCCTCCGGGCGCGGACCGGCGATGAACACGACCCGGAACTTACCGATCTGCACCTCGTCACCATTGCTCAACGTGGCGGCCTCGACCCGCTCCCGATTCACGTACGTGCCGTTCAAACTGCCCACGTCACGCACCGTGAACGTCCCACCGTCCCGGTGGAACTCCGCGTGCCGACGCGACACCGTCACGTCGTCGAGGAAGATGTCACTGTCCGGATGCCGCCCACTGGTTGTCACGTCGTGATCCAGCAGGAACCGCGCACCCGCGTTCGGACCCCGACGAACCACCAGCAGCGCCATCCCCGGCGGCAGCGAACCGGACATCCGGCTCGGCACCACATCGGTGTCCGGCCCCTCCAGCGCTTCCTCGAGCGAACCGAGATTGAGCGTCGACGTGACGTCGAGCGGGGGGAACTCGTCGCCTGGGCGAGTCATGGGGACCACCTCACGGATCTGTTTCGGTCGGCGTCGGGAGACGGCGGGTCCGGCCGCCGGGTACACATCACCCGGCGGCTGGCTCTCCGTGCCCGGAAAGGCTGTCCGCGACGCACAACTAATTGGGTTCTCGGTCGACTGGGCGAGCCTAGCCAGCGCCGAAAAACAGGGCAACCGGACGCGCGGCACACACACCGACCGCCCGCCCGGAAAACGAATCAGCTCTCGGTCAACTCGCGATACGCGTCCGCCGACAGCAAACCCTCCACCGCCGCCGGATCCGCCGGAGAGATCTCCACCAACCAACCCGCACCGTACGGGTCCGTGTTGATCACCTCAGGCGTGTCGACCAGCGCCTCGTTGCGCGCCGACACCGTACCGCCCACCGGGGCGTAGATCTCCGACACACTCTTGGTCGACTCGATCTCACCCAACGACTCACCAGCCGCCACCACCGCACCGGACTCCGGCAACTGCACATACACGATGTCGCCCAACGCGTCCTGCGCGAAATGAGTGATGCCCACCCGCACGGCACCACCGTCGACAGGCGCCACCCACTCGTGCTCAGCGGAGTACCGCAGTTCCTCAGGAATCACCAGCAGCGTCCTCATCCATCGGTGGCACCGGTCCGACCGGTGCCGGCCCCACCCGGCCTCACGAGACCGGACGGGCGTGTTCCAGCGTGCTCGGCACGTGCAGCGCCGAAACCTCGGCAACCTCACGATCCTCAACGATCACGTTACCGCCGTTGCCCGCCACCACCGCCACCACCCCGCCAGGAATGTTGAGCGCCGTACGCATCGTCGCCGGATCCCCGATCACCGTGATCGTGAACGGACCCGTCAACCGACGCCCGTCCACGATCAACGACCCGTTCTCCCCGTCCAGGAAATACGTCGACGCCACGACCCGCACCGACGCGCGGTCACCACCGGAGATCTGCATCGCCTCCGCCCCGGCACCCCGCAACTCCTGCACCGCGTCCAGCACCCCGCTCGCCGAGATCGGCTTCGACCGCCCGGCCTCGAACCGCACCGCCAACCCCGGACCCCGCGCCGGCAACGTACCCGCCAGAATGCCCAACTCGTCCGCCCGCCGGGTCGCCTCCTCCAACGCCGCCTGGCGCCCCTGCTCACCCGACCGCAACTGGCGCTGGCTCTCCTCCAACGTGGTGATGTCCTGCCGCAGACGCGACTCCCGCGCCTCCAGGTCGTACAGGATCCGGACCAGGTCCTCCTGCCGCGCCGCCGCCAACGACGAATCCGTCGACGTCGTCTTCAACTGCACCGCCAGCGTGAACCCCAACAACACCAGCAGCACACCGATCATCACCGCCGCCGAACTGAACCGCCGCAACGGACCGACCACAGGCGCGCTCACCGCCGCCTCGTCCCCCACGACGGCCTCAGTACCGTCAGGGTCCACGACCGGCTCACCGTCACCCGGCTCCGGACGCCCCTGCGGCGACAACGGACTCAACTCGTCGGGATCCGGCGCGTCCGGACGCGGATCCGGCTCCCCCGCCGGCCCACCCGGCCGGGCCGGACCCGCCGGCTTCGGCCACCCCGTACCCGTCTCGGTGTGCTCGTCACTCACGACACCAACCTACGCCCGGAACAGGTGCCGGCGGATCGCCGCCACATTGCCGAAGATGCGGACCCCCAACACGACCACCACACCGGTGGACAACTGACCACCCACACCCAACTGGTCACCCAGATACACGATCAAGGCCGCGACCAGCACGTTCGAGATGAACGACACGACGAACTGCTTGTCGTCGAAGATCCGGTCCAACTTGGCCCGCACCCCACCGAAGACCGCGTCCAACGCCGCCACCACCGCGATCGGCAGGTACGGCTGCAACGCCGCCGGCACCGTCGGATCCAGCCACAACCCGAGCACCACACCGGCCAGCAGAGCCAGCACCGCGATCATCGACCACCTCCGGAAGGGCTGGGTGACGTACCCGAGTCGGACGACTCGTCACCGCCCGACGGCGACGCACTCGGACTCACCGCGGGCTCCGCGTAGCGTAGCCGCGACTCCGGCGCCGCCGGCAACGTGAGGCGGTCCGCGTCGCGCACCTCGAACGACAACCCGTTCACCTGCGACACCCGGCGCATCGTCAATGCACTCCGGCTGCCCTCGTACGCCTCACGCATCGATCCCGGACCGATCGCCGACACCTCGTACGGCCCGGTCACCGGCCGGAAGTCCACCAGGATCGCCTCACCCGCCGACCGGATCGTCGACGTCGCCGTCAACCGCTGGCCGTTGATCGCCACCGCCTCCGCCCCCGCACCCCACAGGTCGTTCGCCACCGCCTGCAGATCGCTGTAGAGCACCCACGACGGACCCGCCTTCGTCCCGCCCAACTGCTCCCCCGCCTTCGGACCGTCCGCCAACCGCACCACCACACCGTCACCGCGCACGCGACCCAGCCCCGTCCGCGCCTCCAGGTCCCGCAACCGCGCCGCCTGCGAACCACCCAACGCGGCCTCCCGCTGCCGGGTCACCTCCTCGCGCAACTGGTCGGCGCGCACGGACAGGTTGTCCGTCTCACCCTGCCGCTGCTTGATCTGCCCGACCAGCCCCGACCGGGCCTGCGCGCGCCCCGGCTCCTCGGCCATCGTCTGCCGGTACGCCACCGCGCAGAGGAAACCCAGCAGCAACACGACCACCACCGTGACCGGTCCCACCGACCATCCCGGACGCGCCGGCTTCCCGTTCCTCGCCCGACGGGCCGCCGCGTCGGCGTACCCCGGATCCAGCGGGTTCTGGAACAGCTCGGTGAGGAAGTCCGGGGTGAACCCCCGGTTCCGCTCGCTCATGCCGACACTCCGCTTCGCTGCGCGCCGGCATCACCACGGCACCGCTGACTCGCTCGCCGACGCTCGCTCATGCCGTCTCTCCTCGACCAGCCGCCCGGACCAGGTGACGCGCCTGGACCACGTAGAGCGCCCCGGCCACCCAGTAGAGCACCAGCCCCCACCAGGCCAGCGCCCAGCCCACCGCACCGGCCACCGCCGACGCGGCCGGCACCGAGGCGGCCACCAGCAACGTCGGGAACGCCGCCAGCAGCAGGAACGTGGCCGTCTTGCCGACGTAGTGCACCGGCGGCGGTCCGTAGCCGTAGCGGCGTAGCACCACCAGCGAACCGGCCAGCAGCAGCTCCCGGGCCAGCAGCGCGGCGGTGAACTGCCACGGCACCACGTCGCGCGCGGTGAACGCCACCAGCGTGGCGAGGATGTAGAGCCGGTCGGCGAGCGGGTCGAGCAACTCGCCGAGGCGACTGACCTGACGCAGCCGTCGGGCGATCCACCCGTCCACCCAGTCGCTGGTGCCGCCGACCGCGAGCACCACGATCGCGGCCACGTCGGCGCGGGCCACGAGGAACAGGTACAGGAAGACCGGAACGCCCAGCAGTCGGACGAAGCTGATCAGGTTCGGCAGGGTGAGGACCCGGTCGCCGGCACCTCGCGCGTCGACCTCGGGGGCCTGTGGTTGCTCTGCCCGAGCCGGTCGACGCGCCACCGAACCTCCTCCGCGGCACGCGACCCACCTCGGCCCCTGGGTCCGCCATGGAACGCCGTGCGCGCTGTCGAGCCGGCTGGCGCCGGCACCCCCCTGTGATCCCGATCCGGGATCTCCCCTGGCCCACCGCCCACCGTTGATGATCACAGGTCGGTCGGATGCGCTGCCACTATAGCGGGCTGTCGTCGCGCCCAGTCCCGCTCGACCGGTGTCGTCGGTGGTGTTCGTGCGGCACCGGTGTGAGGACCGTCACCACCGCTAAGGCATCCTAGGATGACAGGTGGGCGGGGGGTCAGGCGCTGCGGGCCGAGGAGTCCGGCGGCTGCGCAGTCGCGGCCTGACCGAAGGCCTTCAGCGCCCGCAGCAGGTCCTGCTGCACCCGCGCCGGCATCCGCTCCAGGACCGTCCGCACGGCGTCGTGACGGCGCGACCGCACCTCCCCCAGCAGGACCTCCGCCGCGGCCGTGGGCGTCAGGCGGACCTCACGCCGATCCCTCGGGTCGGTCTCCCGGCGCACCAGGCCGATCGCCTCCAGCCGGTCGCAGAGCCGACTGGCCGAGGAGGGTACGACGTCCAGCAGCTCCGCCAGGCCGTTGATGTTGGTCTCCGGCCGGCTGCTGAGCAGCGACAGCACCCGTAACTGGGTGGGCGAGACGGCCATCCGGTGCCGGACGGCGGCCGAGTCGAGCACACCCACCAACGACTCAGCGGCTGCGTCGATCGCCGCGGCGAGATTCGGTCGCTCCACCCGATGTCCCCTGCGATTGTCCCGCTCATACCACCCGAGGCCGTCAGTCCTGCGTCCGGCCGTCGGCACCACGCCAGTCCAGGCAGACCACCACGGCGTCGTCGCGGAGGTCGGCGTCCGCGTGGAATGCCTGCAACTCGCGCATCACCGTACCAACCGCCTCCGGCGGTGGCTGCAACCGCGTGGCCCGCATGGACCGTGCCATCGCCCGTTCCCCGTACGTCTCGCGTCCGCTGGGATCCGCGCCCCACACCCCGTCGGAGACCACGAACAACCGGTCCCCCGGGTCCAGGTCGAACTCCTGGAGGGCGTACCGGGTCTCGGCGAACATGCCCAACGGCAGCTGCTGCTCCAACGGAACCCGGGACACGGTGCCGCCGCGCAGCCGCAGCAGGTGCGGTGACCCGGCGTCCACCGCCTGCACCCGGCCGGTGGCGCAGTCCAGTTCAAGCAGGACAGTGGCCACGTGCCGGTGACCCCGGTGCTGGTAGTAGACCGTGTCGGAGGCCAGCTCGGCCTGCTCCACCAGGCCGCCGCCGGACCGGCGGGCGTTGCGCATCGCGTTCACCGTCACCGCCGTCAGCAGGGCGGCGGTGAGCCCGATCCCGTCGCCGTTGAGCACGGTCACGGTGAGCCGGCCGTCATCCACCGACCAGTCGAAGTGGTCACCACCCACCGTGTACGCCGGCTCCAGCTGACCGGCCAACTGGAACGAGCCGTGGCTGACACTGCGCCCCGGGAGCAGCTCCCACTGCAACTCGGCGGCCATGCTCAGGCGTTCCTGCCGACGCGCCCGCCGGTAACGGTCGGTCTCCCGGTCGGCGGCGTGCATCGCCAGCGCGACCTCACCGGCGATGTCCGCGGCGCGGCGCACCACGCTCTCCGACGGCTCCTCGGGCATCTCCACCATCAGCACGCCGAGCCGCTCGCCCCACACCGACAACGGCAGGTAGAGCTGGCACCCGCCGTCGGTCCCGCCGGCCCGGACCGGTTGCTGACTGCTGAAGCAGCGTTGCAGCGATCCCTGGAGGGCGTGGGCGGCAGCGTCCGGCCGCCGCGCGTCGAGCACCGGCCACAGGCCGCTGATCCGGTAGTCGGCGACGAACACGACGGTGCCCGACGCTCCCAGGACCGACTGGATGGCCCGGTCGGCGGCCTCGACCACGCGATCGGGCGGGGCCTCGCGCAGGGCGCGCGAAACCCCCGTGGGCCCATCCGGCATGTCGCTCCTCCGAAGATACTTGCTCTGGGGCAAGCATCATACGGAGGCGGTTCCATTCATGGTCACCCGGCCGACCGCACCGCCACCGCGCCGTGGAACGCGTCCGGCACCGCCTCCGGTGGGCCCTGCGGCCGCCAGTGGGTCACCGGCACGATGCCGTCCTCGGTCGGCGTCCAACGCCCCAGCAGCGGCCCGAACGCCGCCGGCGCCCGCATCCGGAACGCCGGCCCCATCATGGCCAGTGCCTCCGGATGACCGGCGAGTTCCTCGGTGTCGAAGTCGATCGCCAGGTGGCTGCCGGGTGCGGCAGCCGTGTAGAGCTCGTCGAGGGTCCGGGCGAGCGTCTCGTCGTCGAGGAAGGCGGCGAGGCCGAGGAACACCACCCCCACCGGCCGCCGGCCCCACCCGGGCACGAACCGGTGCAGCAACGCCGGATCGATCGTGCCGACGTCCGTGGCGTCACCGAAGCCGTACCCGGCCCGGTCGCTGCCGGCCAGGATCTGCTGCCCCGACCGGATGGTCACCGGGTCCACGTCGGTGTAGAGGACGGTGGCGTCGGGCGCGGCCTCGTGCACGTTGCCCATCGTCGGCACACCGGCACCGAAGACCAGGAAGCCGTCCACACCGGTGGCGGCGATCGCGCGGACCGAGCGGCCCAGGAAGGCGCGCAGCGCCCGGAAGACCGGGGCACAGGGCCCGTACGCCTGCTCGAAGGCGCGGGCGGCCGCCACGTCGACCGGGTGGTGGTGCTCCCCGCCGAGCCAGAAATCGATCATCCGTGCGGTGCTCGGCTGGTCGGGCTCCACCATCGACGACGCTCCCTCCCCGGCAGTCGCCGTCAGCGTACCGACCCGGTGCCGCTCACCGGTATCGCCCCGCCGGGCCCGCCACGGCCGCGATACTTGGCTCCGGACGACGACCGGCGGCGGGAAGGTGCTCGTGGACCCGATCAACGGCGCGGCGGTGGTGGTCGGTGTGGACGCTGTCTCTTATACACACCCT
>NZ_SISL01000159.1:0-12360 GCF_004307965.1 Verrucosispora sp. SN26_14.1
GGTCAGCCGGCCTCGGCCAGCGCCGCCCGCAGCTTGTCGGCGTCGCCGGGGGCCTCCTGCTGCCAGTTGGCCGGGTCGGCGGAATAGACCGTGCCGTAGGCCGGGGTGTCCGGCTGGAACCGCCAGCTCTCGGCGAGGGCGCCGGCGTCCACCGCGTCGTAGCCGATGCGGTCGAGGAACGCGGTGACGACGGCCTTGGCCTCGGCGTCGTCCCCGGCGATCGGCAGTGCGCTGCGGTCGGCCGCGCCGGCCGGTCGGGCCAGTGAGGACAGGTGCCTGAAGTGGATGTTGTTGAACGCCTTCACCACGCGCGCCTCGGGCAGATGCCGTTGCAGCAGCTCGCTGCTGGTGGCGGTGCCCTCGTCCAGTTCGGGGAACCGGCCGTCCCGCTGCGGGTAGTAGTTGTTGGTGTCGATGACGACCTTGCCGGCCAACGGCGCGACCGGCACCGACCGGTACGCCTTGAGCGGGATGGTGACCACCACCAGGTCACCGGCCTCGGCGGCGGCGTCAGCGGTGCCCGCGCTGGCACCCGAGCCCAACTCGTCGACCAGGTCGGTCAGCGTCTCCGGTCCGCGCGAGTTGCTGACCACCACCTCGTACCCGGCGGCCACCGCCAGCCGCGCGACGGTGCCCCCGATGTGTCCGCTCCCGATCAGACCCACGACCGACACGCCAGATCCTCCCGCCACACGTCGACCCGTCACGTCCGAACCTACCCCCGCCGCAGGCCACCGACCCCGGGTTCGCGCCGGATCCGGTCCACCCCGCCGATCATGGACTTGTGGCGTACCCGAACCGGCACTTTCAAGGCATAACTCCTGCCGCAACTCCATGATCGCCGGGGCTGAGTGTGTGACTGTGGGCGCGGATCGGGTCAGGGGGTGGGGAGGGTCTTCTCGATGGTGGCGCGCAGGGTGGGGTCGTCGGGGGTGACGGTGGGGGCGAACCGGGCGGCGACGGTGCCGTCCGGGGCGACCAGGAACTTCTCGAAGTTCCAGCGGACGTCGCCGGTGTGACCGTCGGCATCGGCGGTGTCCACCAGTGCCGCGTAGAGCGGGTGGCGGTCCGCGCCGTTGACGTCGACCTTCTCCGTCAGCGGGAAGGTGACCCCGTAGTTGACCTGGCAGAACTCGCTGATCTCGGCGGCGCTGCCCGGCTCCTGGCCGGCGAACTGGTTGCACGGCACGCCGAGCACCACCAGCCCCCGGTCGGCGTATTCGTCCTGGAGTTTCTGCAGGCCGGCGTATTGCGGGGTGAGGCCGCAGCGGGATGCCACGTTGACCACCAGCAGCGTACGACCGCGGTACTGCGAGAGGTCGGCCGGGCCGCCGGCGAGCGCGTCGATGGGGGTGTCGAAGACCGTCATGTCGCGAGGCTACCGCCGCCGGTGGCGGGGCCACGTGGGCCCCACCACCGCGGCGAAACGCTCAGTGCCGGGTCAGGAGGTGGCGGCGTCGACCGTGCCGGCGTAGTCCGGGTTGGCCTTCAGCCACTCCTCGACGGCCTTCTCCTCGTCGTCCTGGTGCACGTTGAACATCAGGTCTTCCAGCGAGCCGAGCTGCTGGGTGTCCATCTTGAACTTCTTCAGCATCTCGGCGGCCTCGGGGAAGTCCGCGCTGAAGCCCTCACGGGCCAGGGTGTTGATCTCCTCGGTGCCACCCAGCGTGCCCTTCGGGTCCGCTAGGTCCTTCAGCTGGTAGTTCGCGTAGGCCCAGTGCGGGTGCCACAGGGTCACCACGATCGGCTTCTGGTCCTTGATCGCGCCGTCCAGCGCGGCCAGCATGGCCGGGGTCGAGGAGGTCTTCAGGCTCAGCTTGCCGGTCAGACCGTACTCCGGGATGACCTTGTCCTGGGTGGCGGCGGTCAGGCCGGCGCCCGGCTCGATGCCGATGATCTCGCCGTTGAAGGTGTCGGCCTTGTCGGCCAGGTCCTCCAGCGAGTTGACGTCGCTGACGTACTCGGGCACGGCGATGCTCAGGCGGGCGTCGTCGTACCAGACGCCGAGCTTCTCGAGCTTGTCGCCGTACTCCTTCATGTAGTCGGCGTGCGTCTGCGGCAGCCAGCTGTCGAGGAAGAGGTCGATGTCGCCGGTCGACAGGCCCTGGTAGACGATGCCCGCCTCGACGTTCTTGAGCTCGACCTCGTAGCCCTTCTCCTCCAGCAGGTTCTTCCAGAGGTACGAGGCGGCGATGGCCTCGTCCCAGGACATGTAGCCGATGGTGATCTTCTTGTTGTCACCGCCGGCAGAATCGTCGGAGTTGCCGCAGGCCGCGGCACCGGTCAGCGCCAGGGCGGCGGTGGCCGCCAGCGCGACCCGGCGCACCAGTTTACTGCTCCACATGCGGGGTTCCTTCCCTCGTTGCTGTGCACCGGCGGAACTCGCGGTAGCGAGGCAGGGCACCGGCAACGGGACTTCCCTGCGTGGGTCAGGACGGGGGATCAGGCTCGTTGCATGGCGCGTTGCGCCTTCGCGGACGCGGTACGCGCGCCGATCGAATCGGTGAGACGGTCGAGCACCACCGCCAGGATCACCACGGCGATGCCGCCCTCGAAGCCCGTGCCGACCTGGACCCGGGCGAGTGCCGTCATGATGACCTCGCCGAGGCCACCGGCACCGACCATGCCGGCGATGACGACCATCGACAGCGCCAGCATGATGACCTGGTTGACGCCGGTCATGATGGTGGGCAGGGCCAGTGGCAGTTTGGTGCGCAGCAGGATCTTCCACGGCGAGGCGCCGAACGCCTCGCCGGCCTCGATGACCTCGCGGTCGACCTGGCGCAGGCCCAACTCGGTCAGGCGTACCCCGGGCGGCATGCTGAACACGACGGTGGCCAGCACGCCGGGCACGGCGCCGACACCGAAGTAGAAGATGGCCGGGATCAGGTAGACGAATGCGGGCATCGTCTGCATCAGGTCGAGGATCGGTCGGACGATCGCCGAGGCGCGCCGGTTCTCCGCGATGAAGATGCCCGTCGGTACGGCGAGCAGCAGGGCGAGGCCGCTGGCCACCAGGACCAGTGCCAGGGTGCTCATGGTCTGGTTCCAGATCGGCATCCCGGCCACCATGCCGAGTCCGAGCGCGGTGCCGAGGCCGAACTTCCAGCTCCGCAGCCACCAGCCGAGGCCGGCGAAGATCAGCACCATGACGATCGCCGGTGGCGCGGTCAGTAGGTCGACGAGCGGCTCGACCAGCGCGTCGACGGTGGCGGCGATGCCGTCGAAGACAGCGGACAGATGTTCTCTCGACCAGTCGACGGCGGTCTTGAACGCGTCGCCGATCCGGATGTACGGCAGCATGTCGTCGAGACCGTCGGCGCGGTTCACGCGGATCCTCCCGTGAGGCGGACCGATGGCTCGGCAACCACCTGGACCGGTACCTGCGGTGCGGTGTCGCTTCCGGGCGGCGTCGTGTCGGCCGTTCCGCCCGCCTGGACCGCGTCGGCGGTCGGCGTCGTCCCGGCGGGCTCCGGCGTGGCGGTGTGCTCGCCGATGTCAGCGCTGATGCTGCCCAGGGCGCTCAGCAGCGTGACCCGTGGAATCACGCCGGCGAGCCGCCCGGCTGCGTCGACCACGGCGACGGGCGCCGGGCTCTCGGCGCAGGGCGCGAAGATGTCGGCCACCGGCGTCGTGTCGTCGACCATTCGGGCGTACTCGGTCGACACGATCTCCTGGAGGTTGGTCATTCCGTCCCGGACCGCCCGGGTGGCGTCGTCGGCGGTCACGGTGCCCAGGTACCGCTTGTCGCGGCCGGTGATGTAGACGGCTGACGTCTGGGTCTCGCGCAGTACGCGGGCGGCCACCCGAGGGCCGGAGTTCACGTCCACGACGCCGAGCGGCCGCTCCATGACCGCTGCCGCGGTGAGGATCCTGGTCCGGTCGACGTCGGCGACGAACTGGGCGACGTAGTCGTTGGACGGGTCGGTGAGGATCTCCTCGGCGGTGCCGATCTGGACGATCCGGCCGGCACGCATGACCGCGATCCGGTCGCCGAGGCGCATCGCCTCGTTGAGGTCGTGCGTGATGAACACGATCGTCTTGCCGAGCTCGGCCTGTAGTTCGAGGAGCTGGTCCTGCACCTCGCGGCGGATGAGCGGATCGAGCGCGGAGAAGGCCTCGTCCATGAGCATGATGTCGGTGCCGGCGGCGAGCGCGCGGGCCAGACCGACCCGCTGGCGCATGCCGCCGGACAGTTCCTGCGGCAGCTTGTCCGCCCACTTGTCCAGGCCGACCATCCGGAGCGCCTGCAGCGCCTTCTCCCGACGCTCGGCGCGGGGCATGCCCGCGACCTCAAGCGCGTAGCCGGCGTTGTCCAGCACCGACCGGTGCGGCTGGAGCGCGAAGTGCTGGAAGACCATGCTGATCTTCTCGCGGCGTAGCTTGCGTAGCGCGGCGGGCTTGAGCGTGGTGATGTCGACCCCGTCGACCTCCACCGTGCCGTGCGTGGCGGGCAGCAGCCCGTTGAGCATCCGGATCAGGGTGGACTTCCCCGAGCCGGACAGGCCCATGACCACGAAGATCTCGCCGCGTCTGACCTCGAAGTTCGCGTCGACGACCGCAGCCGTGACCGATAGACCTGCCAGTTCCTCGTCCCTGCCTGCGCTGTTCCTGAGGATTTCCATCGCCTTGTCGGCGCGGTTCCCGTAGACCTTGTACAGGGAGTTCACTCTGAGTGCGGACACGGTCTCCATTCCAAGGGCATATGGTACGAGGCCAATTCTCGGGCGACGGACGCAGGCGTGCATCTATCGAAAATCTGTCGTGCCGTGGGCCGGCCGGAGACAGGATAGTCCCCGGTGGAGCGACACCCGACCTTACCCGAACGGTTTCCGTCGACGAAAACGTCGATGCCGAACCGTGTCGTAAGCGGGGGCGACAGGAATGCGTTCCGGCGGCGGTCATTGCGGGCAGTATTGGTTGCACAAGTGCAATTCTGGGATGAAGAACCGAGCGCCTGGCGGACCTCCGATGGTGGGCATTACCGCACGAAACGGTCTATATCAAGCGCTGTGTTGATCACTGGGCGTAGTCGCCGCGTTCCGATGGCGTCTGATTGTCCGTGTCGTCCCGCACACTTTCCGGGTCCGGTGGCATCGCATTCTTCGCGGGCGGGACCCGTCGTTTCATTGCGTGCGATGAATTCGACTGATGTGGATATTCATGGATTCGACATGGAACCTTCGTGAGACCGAGACGGAATCTCCACGGGATCTACACGGTTCCGTCGGTCCCCGAATTCGTGCCGCCGACGACAGGTGAGCGATCGACGGATGTCGACCGGCATTGGGGCGGGACTCCGGCGGTGGGGCCCGGCGGCGCATCGATCGGGGGCCGCGAGCGGGGATGCCGGGTCCGTGTGGGGTGCCGGATTGCGCCCCACGGGTGGCTGGCTCGGCGGGGCGGGCGAGGGTGCTGTCCGGGGGCGGGCGCTGGTTCCGCTGCTCGGGGGCGGTGTGCGCCGGGGTCGGTGCGGGCCCTGATCGAGTCGGGGATCGAAAGATGCACATCTTGACGAAGTGGTTTCGTGTGAGTAGCGTCTCCTCATCCTTTTGGAAAGTTTCCTAACTGTTTGGAGACGCCACATGAAGAGATCGCTCCGCCGGGCCCTCTGGGTCGGCGCCGTGGTCGCGGTGACCGTCGCCACGGTCCCGATGGCCTCGGCGTTCGGCGCCGGAAGCGTGACCACCTCGTTCAACCGGGTGTCGGACTGGGGGACCGGTCACGAGACGCGGGTCACCGTCACCAACGGCTCGACCGCCACCGTCAGCACCTGGCGCATCGAGTTCGAGCTGCCCTCGGGCACCAGCGTCAGCAGCTCCTGGGACGCCGACGTCACCCGTAACGGCAACCGCTACGTGGCCGTCAAGAAGAGCTGGGCCGGCGGACTGGCCCCGGGCGCCTCCTTCAGCTGGGGCTACAACGGCACCGGTGCGTACCGGGCGCCGTTGAACTGCACGGTCAACGGCGTGGCCTGCGGCGGTGGCACCCCGCCGCCCACCACGACGCCGCCCACCACCACCCCGCCGACCACCGCTCCGCCCACGACTCCACCGCCCACCACCCCGCCCCCGACCACGCCGCCGCCGAGCGGCCAGAAGGTGGTCGGCTACTTCACCCAGTGGGGCGTCTACGGCCGTAACTACCACGTCAAGAACATCCACACCAGCGGCTCGGCGTCGAAGCTGACCCACATCCTGTACGCGTTCGCCAACACCACCGGCGGCCGGTGCACCATCGGTGACAGCTACGCCGACTACGAGAAGGCGTACACCGCAGCGGAGAGCGTCGACGGCGTCGCCGACACCTGGGACCAGCCGCTGCGGGGCAGCTTCAACCAACTGCGCAAGCTCAAGAAGATGTACCCGCACATCAAGGTGATCTTCTCGGTCGGCGGCTGGACCTGGTCCGGCGGCTTCACCCAGGCCGCGCAGAACCCGACCGCCTTCGCGGAGAGCTGCTACAACATGGTCGAGGACCCGCGCTGGGCGGACGTCTTCGACGGCATCGACATCGACTGGGAGTACCCGAACGCCTGTGGCCTGACCTGCGACGCCAGCGGCCCGAACGCGTTCAAGAACGTGGTCAGCGCGCTGCGTACCCGGTTCGGTTCCTCGGCGTTGGTGACCGCCGCGATCACCGCGGACGGCAGCAACGGGGGCAAGATCGACGCGACCGACTACGCCGGTGCCTCGACCCACCTCAACTGGATCATGCCGATGACGTACGACTACTTCGGCGCCTTCGCCCCGCAGGGCCCCACCGCCCCGCACTCGCCGCTCAACTCGTACACCGGCATTCCGCAGCAGGGCTTCTGGTCGGACGCCGCCATCCAGAAGCTCAAGAGCAAGGGCATCCCCGCCAACAAGCTGCTGCTCGGCATCGGCTTCTACGGCCGGGGCTGGACCGGGGTCACCCAGACGACGCCCGGCGGCACCGCCACCGGACCGGCCCCCGGCACCTACGAGCAGGGCATCGAGGACTACAAGGTGCTCAAGAACACCTGCCCGGCCACCGGCACCATCGGCGGCACCGCGTACGCCAAGTGCGGCAGCAACTGGTGGAGCTACGACACCCCGTCCACCATCGGCGGCAAGATGACGTACGCGAAGAACCAGGGCCTCGGTGGCGCCTTCTTCTGGGAGCTCTCCGGAGACACCAGCAACGGTGAGCTGATCGGCGCCATCAAGGGCGGT
Source organism: Verrucosispora sp. SN26_14.1 (assembly GCF_004307965.1). NCBI lineage: Bacteria > Bacillati > Actinomycetota > Actinomycetes > Micromonosporales > Micromonosporaceae > Micromonospora > Verrucosispora sp. SN26_14.1. The sequence goes on from NZ_SISL01000159.1 coordinate 7,197, forward strand.
CTCGGCTGAGCCGAAGGCCGACGTGTCACCCACACGACGGGGAGGGGCCGCACCGGCCCCTCCCCGTCCGCGCCGTCGGCGGCGTGGTTGGCGTGCAAGGAAGGGACCCTTCCTATGCAAAAGACGATAGGAAGGGTCCCTTCCTTGCACGCAGGGCGGGTGTGACAGACTCGCCGATCGACTGGTTGCGGATGGTGGGCGGGAGGTCACGACAGCGATGCCGACGAGATTCCGGCGGTCGGTCGTCACCGCCGTGCTGATCGCGAGCATGCCGGCCGCGCTGGCCGGCTGCGGCCTGCTCGGCGGGGAGGACGAGGCGGAGCAGCCCGGTCGGGCGCCCGCCGAGGAAGCCACGACCAAGGCCCGCGAGCGGGTGCAGGCGTACCTCGACGCGATGGCGGCCAAGGACGTGGCGGCCGGGCGCAGTCAGCTCTGCACCACGCTGCACGAGGCGTTCGACGATGCCGCCACCGGTCCCAACGGTGACTTCGCGGACCACTTCGAGGTACCCCGCTCCGAGATCGTCGACATCCGGCCCGGAGAGGCCGGGCAGGAGGTCAGCGTCTCGGTCACGGTGACCGCCGGTCGCCGCGAGGCCACCCGAGCGTTGCTGTTCACGGTCACCCGGGACGGGCTCGACTGGTGCATCTCGGCCGAACGCCCGGGTGGGAACAGCCCCGCCCCGGTGGCGCCGGACGGCAGTGCCCCGGCCCCGACCCCGTGACCTGCGTCGCCGTCTGACCCGTCCATCTGCCGGAACCCGGCCCCTCGCCGGTCGCCCGTTCGGTCGGTCGCCGTACGCTGGGATTCATGCGCCATGAGTGGCATCAGTTGAGCCATCCGTCGGTGGGCAGCCCGGTGTTGCAGACCAGCCGTCCGACCGTGAACTCCGCCGAGGACGAGGCCCTCGGCCTGGACCGCTGGCGGGAGCTGCCACGGGCCCAGACCCCGCCCTGGCCGGACCAGGCCCAGGTGGCCGAGGTCTGCAAGGTCCTCGACACGGTGCCGTCGGTGGTCGCACCGTACGAGGTCGACCAGCTCCGTCGGCGCCTCGCGCTGGTCTGCGAGGGCAAGGCGTTCCTGCTTCAGGGCGGTGACTGCGCCGAGACCTTCGCCGACAACACCGAGAGCCACCTGTTGGCCAACGCCCGCACGCTGTTGCAGATGGCGATCGTGCTCACCTACGGCGCCTCGCTGCCGGTGGTCAAGGTGGCCCGGGTCGCCGGGCAGTACACCAAGCCGCGGTCGCTGCCGACCGACGCCCGGGGGCTGCCGGCCTACCGCGGCGACATGATCAACTCGCTGGAGGCCACGCCGGAGGCGCGCGTCGCCGACCCGCAACGCATGATCCGGGCGTACGCGAACTCGGCCGCCGCGATGAACATGCTCCGGGCGTACCTCGCCGGGGGGCTGGCCGACCTGCACGCCGTGCACGACTGGAACAAGGGATTCGTGCGCAACTCCCCGGCCGGCGAGCGGTACGAAGCGATCGCCCGGGAGATCGACCGGGCGATGGCCTTCATCCGGGCCTGTGGGATGACCGACGACGAGGCGCTGCGTACGGTCACCCTCTACTGCTCGCACGAGGCGCTCGCGCTGGAGTACGACCGGGCGCTGACCCGGGTCTCCGACAACCGGGCGTACGGGCTGTCCGGGCACTTCCTGTGGATCGGTGAGCGGACCCGGCAGCTCGACGGGGCGCACATCGACTACATCTCCCGCATCGCCAACCCGATCGGCGTCAAGCTCGGCCCGACCACCACCCCGGACCAGGCCATCGAGTTGTGCGAGAAGCTCAACCCGGACAACATCCCCGGCCGGCTCACGCTGATCAGCCGGATGGGCAACCACAAGGTCCGGGAGGCGCTGCCGCCGATCGTGGCGAAGGTGACCGCCGCCGGTGCCAAGGTGGTGTGGCAGTGCGACCCGATGCACGGCAACACCCACGAGTCGTCCAACGGCTACAAGACGCGACACTTCGACCGGATCGTCGACGAGGTGCTGGGCTACTTCGAGGTGCACCGGGGGCTGGACACCCACCCGGGCGGCCTGCACGTCGAACTGACCGGCGAGGACGTCACCGAGTGCCTGGGCGGCGCGCAGAACATCGCCGACCTGGACCTGCCCGGCCGGTACGAGACCGCCTGCGACCCGCGCCTGAACACCCAGCAGTCGTTGGAGTTGGCGTTCCTCGTAGCGGAGATGCTCCGTGGCTGACGCGAGGAGTGAGCTTGCGAGCCCCGCAGTCGGCGGCCGAAGGGAGAACCGTGGCTAGTGTGATCGACCTGCGGTCGGACACGGTGACCCGGCCGACCGCCGGGATGCGGGAGGCGATGGCCACCGCCGAGGTCGGTGACGACGTCTACGGTGAGGACCCGACGGTCAACGCGCTGGAGGCGGAGGTCGCCGCGCTGTTCGGGCACGAGGCGGCGCTGTACTGCCCGAGCGGCTCGATGGCCAACCAGATCGCCCTGCAACTGGTGGTGCCGCCCGGTGCGGAGCTGCTCTGCGACGCCGACGCGCACGTCATCACGTACGAGATGGGTGCGGCTGCCGCGTACGGTGGGATCACCTCGCGGACCTGGCCTGCGGTGGGCGCGGAGATCGACCCCGACGTGGTCGCCGGCATGGTCCGTCCGGACGGCTACTGGGCGGTGCCCACCCGGGCGATCGCCGTGGAGCAGACCCACAACCGGAGTGGCGGCGGGGTGCTCCCCCTGGACACGCTCCGCGCGCTGCGGGATGTGGCCGACTCGGCTCAGGCGGCGCTGCACTGCGACGGCGCCCGGATCTGGCACGCGCACGTCGCCGACGGGGTGCCGCTGGCCGGGTACGGTGCGCTGTTCGAGACGCTGTCCGTCTGTCTCTCCAAGGGGCTCGGCGCACCGGTCGGCTCGCTGGTGATCGGCAGTGCCGAGCGGATCGACCGGGCCCGGTCGATCCGGAAGCGGATGGGTGGCGGGATGCGCCAGGCAGGCATTCTGGCCGCCGCCGGACGGTACGCCCTGGCCCATCATGTCGAGCGGCTCGCCGAGGACCACGCGAAGGCGGCCCGGCTGGCCGAGGCGATCGCCCCGTTCGGGGTGCTGGCGAATGTCGCGCGGACCAACCTGGTGCCGTTGGATCTGACCAAGGCGTCCCTGGACGCGCCGACGCTGGCCGCCGCGGCCCGTGCCGACGGTGTGTTGATCTCGGTCCTCGGCCCGCGTACCGCCCGGCTGGTGACCCACCTGGACGTGAGCGACGACGCCGTGGACCAGGCGGCCACCGTGCTCACCCGCATCCTGCGTCGCTGACCCGCCCGCCGCCGCGTCCGCGCGGGGCGAAGCGGCGGGTACGGCCGGAGACCGGGGGAGCCGGTCAGGCGGGGGCGAGGCGGCGCAGCGTGGCGATGTCGGCGGCGTGGCCTTCGTACCCCTCGGTGGGGGTCTCCACCAGGATCGGCACGCCTGCGGTGGCCGGGTGCCGCATCAGCTCGGCGAAGGCGGGCTCGCCGATCGTGCCCTTGCCGATGGTCTCGTGTCGGTCGCGGGTGGATCCGCACAGGTCCTTCGAGTCGTTGGCGTGCACCAGCCGCAGCCGGTCCGCGCCTACGGTGGCCACCAGGACGTCGAGCGTCTCGGTCATCCCGCCCTCGGCGGCCAGGTCGTGCCCGGCCGCCCAGGCGTGGCAGGTGTCGAAGCAGACGCCGAGCCCGGGGTGGCGGTCCACCGCGTCGAGGTAGGGCCCGAGATGCTCCACGCGGCTGGCCAGGGACCGGCCGCCACCGGCGCTCGGTTCCACCAGCAGCATCGGCCCGCCACTGGCGGCGGCCGAGTCCAGCAGCGGCAGCAGCGACTCGCGTACCTGCCGCATGGCTGTCTCGGTGTGTCCGGCGTCGACCGCGCTGCCGGCGTGGAACACCACCGCACGCGCGCCGATCGCGGCACCCCGGCGCAACGCGTGGGCGAGGGTCTGCACCGAGCGCTCGACCGTGGCCTGCGTCGGCGACCCCAGGTTGACCAGCAACGACGCGTGGATGTACGCGGCCACGCCGCGTTCGGCACAACCGTCGCGGAACAGCGCGTCCTGCACCGGGTCACCGGTCGGTGTCGCCCAGCCCCGGGAGTTGCCGACGTAGACCTGCGCCACCTCGGAGCCGGCCGCGTCGACGTACGGCAGTGCCGCCTTCGCCAGCCCACCGGAGGCGGGCGTGTGCGAGCCGAGCGGCCGGTGGCCGGGGTGTGCGGCCGTCATCAGAAGCACCCGATGGTGATCTGGCTGCCGGGCGGCACCTGGGCGTTCTCGCTCGGGTTCTGGAACCGGGCGACGGCGTTCGGGTTGAACTGCACGGACACCTGGAAGCCCTGGCTCTCCAGCACCTGCTTGGCCTGCTGGCAGGGCAGGTCGACGACGCGGGGGACGGTCACCTGCGGTGGTCCCTTGCTGACCTCCAGCCGGACCTGGGCGCCCTTCTCCACTCCGCTGCCGTCGGCCGGACTCTGCCCGAGCACCTCGTCACGGGGCTTGTCGGAATCCTTGTAGGTGGGCTCGACCAGCACCAGACCGAGCTGGCCGATGATCCCGCGAGCCTCGTTGAGGCTCTTGCCGACCAGGTTCGGCACGGTGATCGGGGCCCGTCCCTTGCTGAGGAAGACGGTGATCTCCTGCCCCGGTTTGACCTCCTCGCCGGCCTCCGGCTTGGTGGCCACCACCATGCCCTCGGGCAGGCCGTCGTCGAACCGGGCCGCGCCCTTGACGACCTCGAGTTGTGCGTTGGCCAGGTCCGCCTCGGCCAGGTCGAAGTCCTTGCCGACGACGTCCGGCATCGGAAACCGGTCCGGTCCCAACGACAGGGTCAGGGTCAGGGTGCCGCCCTTGAGGATCCGGGCGGCGGAGGCCGGCTCCTGCGCCAGCACACCGTCGCGCGGGACCTCGCCGTCGTGCCGTGGCTCGGCGTAGCGCACCGTGAAGCCGCCCTGGGACGCCTGGGACTCCGCCTCGGCCTTGCTCATGCTGACCAGTTCCGGGGCGGTGGTGTACCGGCCGACCCCGAACCACCAGCCACCGAGCGCGGCGACCAGCCCGAGCACCACCACGACGGCGGCGATGGCCAGGCGTCCGCCGGAGTCCCCGCCGAACAGGCGGGCCCGCAGCGCGGCCACCTGGGCGGGCAGTCCGCTGC
>NZ_SISL01000016.1:0-39222 GCF_004307965.1 Verrucosispora sp. SN26_14.1
GCCCGCGTCGCCGCAGGCCACGCTCGCGCCGCTGGCCGGCGGCACGCCGGTGGTCGACACCGACGAGGTGTACGCCTTCCGGCGCGACGGCGTCGCGGTCCTCGCCGACCTCGGCGCGGACGAGGTGGTGCTCTCCGCCACCACCGGCTGCGCCGGCTGATCTCCTACACCGGCTGACCGTTCCCGTCGTCCCGCCTACGGCTGCGGCCCAGCGCGTCCGCGCGACCCCAGCGCCCGGGGATGTCCAGCAGCTCGACCCGCCCGACCCCCTGCGGCACGTGCGGGTCGACGATCAGGTGCTCGCCCTGCGGTTCGAGCCCGAGCATCACCCGCAGCAACATCAACGGCGTCCCCGCCGACCAGGCCTGCGGGCTGCACGCGGTCGGGTACTGCACCGGGTACTCGGTGAGGTCGCGCTCGTACCCGGCGAACGCCTCCGGCAGTCGGCCGTCGAAGTAGCGCGCCGCCGTCAGGATCGACTCGCAGATCTGCCCGGCCTGCTCGCGGAAGCCGTACTTCCACAGCCCCCAGGCGATGATCGAGTTGTCGAAGGGCCAGACCGTGCCGACGTGGTAGCCGATCGGGTTGTACCGCCCCTGGTCGTCGGCGAGGGTGCGGACACCCCAGCCGGAGAAGAGTCGCGGCCCGACGAGGTGGTCGGCGATCCGTCGGGCCCTCGACTCCTCGACGATGCCGCTCCAGAGCAGGTGCCCGATGTTGGAACTGAGCGCATCCACCGGCGTGCCGTCGGCGTCCAGGGCCAGCGCGTAGTACTCCTTCTCGGGCAACCAGAAGTCCCGGTTGAACCGTTCCTTCAGCTCGGCGGCCTCCCGTTCCAGCCGGTCGGCGTACTCCGGGTCGTTCCAGAACAGCCGGGCCATCCGGGCGCCGCGCAGCTTGGCGTCGTACGCGTAGCCCTGCTGTTCGCAGGTGGCCCGGGGGAAGCTCGGCAGCCGGCCGTCGGAGTAGGAGATCGCGTCCCACGAGTCTTTCCAGCACTGGTTCTCCAGGCCGGTCTTCGGGTTGCGGGTCTGGTACCAGAGGTAACCGGTGCCGAGCAGGTCGCCGTACGTGTCGATCCAGGCCAGTGCGCCCCTCACGGCCAGTTCCAGCCGTTTGACAAGTGCCACGTCGCCGGTCCACCGCTCGTACTCGTCGAGCAGGATCACGAACAGCGGCGTGGAGTCGGCGGCGCCGTAGTAGGGCGAGTGCGGCTGCTCCTCGAAGCCGGCGGTCTCGCCGTAGCGCAGCTCGTGCAGGATCTTGCCGGGCTCCTCGTCGCGGAAGTCGTCCAGCCGGTGCCCCTGGAGACCGGCCAGCATCGTGAGCGTGGGCGGGATCAGTTCCGGCTGGAACGGCAGGACCTGGAGCGAGGTGATGATGCTGTCCCGGCCGAACAGGGTCATGAACCAGGGCAGGCCGGTGGCCAGCAGTCGTACGCCGAGCGCGATCGACTCGTACCGGAGCGCGGCCAGGTCGTCGAGGCTGCGCCGGTACGCCTCGGTCAGCGGTTGGTAGTCGCAGCTCAGCTTCGGTGCCTTGGCGATGAACTCGGCGTGCTCGGCCTGGATGACGGCGGTCGTCCGGCTACCGGAGAAGGGGAGTTGGCTGCGGACGTCCTCGCCCCGGGCGCCGTAGATCGTGGTGGTGACGGCGAGCCGGGTGGTCCACTCGCCGTGCGGCCCGATCTCGATCGCGAAGGTCATCCCGGTCAGGTCGACCTCCGCCGGTGCGCTGCTGCTGATCACCGTCTCCCGGTGGAACGCCTCCCGGCGGTAGTCCAGGCGCAGCGCGTTCTCGCCGGGGGTGGCGGTGTGCTCGCCGCGCTTGCGCTGGGTGTCCTTGATCTCGAAGAGGTCCGCGAAGTCGGCACCCATCTCGATCCGGACGGTGAACATCATCGACTGCCCGGAGTGGTTGAGCACGGTCAGCTCCTCCTCGAAGCTGCCGCTGATGGCCCGGCTGCGGATCACCGAGACCTTGGCGTCCAGGAAGTGGGTGGGCTCGCCCGGCACCAGGAAGTAGCGGGTCCGGTGCGACTCCGAGTCGTCGAGCGACAGTGCGTGCAGCCGTTCGCCGTCGAGCAGCAGCAGCCAGGTGGAGAGGAACCGGGTGTCGAAGGAGAAAAGGCCGGTGGGGAAGTCGAGGGCCGGCTCGATGTCGCCGCGCCGGTCGCTGACCAGGAAGGTGTTGCCGTCCAGGATGCTGACGAGTTCTTTCACCGGGTCCGCCTGACGTGCTCGCGGGCCACCTCGCGCGGGTCCCGGGTGCCGGGGGGCGGGGGGAAGAAGCGCCGGAAGGCGAGGAACAGGACCACGTCCCCGGTGTACGTGCTCTCGTTGCGGAACACCGCGGAGATGCTCTGCGACTGGCCGGTGACCAGCCGGTCGAACAGGTGCACGCCGCAGTACCAGACGGCGTCGGCGGCCTCCGGACCCTGACTCACCTCGGCCGCGCCCGGTCGCATCCGGACGAGCCAGTGTTCGGTGTGGTGGCCGTCGGAGAGGTCGATCCGGAGCGTGCCCGCCACGGGGGCGCGGAGTACCTCCGGGGCCCGGGCCGGCAGCGCCGCGAAGAACTGCTCGGTCGCCTCGGTCACACCCGAATCGTAGGCATTAGTCCGAGTTGTCGGGCCAGTTCCGGCGCGCAGGCCGGCGATGTCAGTACACGAGCGCCTGTGCGCCCTCGGCCATCGTCTCCTCCACGAAGACGGCGGCACCGGCGATCCGTACGCCGGGGATCACGTCACCCGTGCCGATGTCCCGGCGGGCGGCGCACTGGGTGCAGGCGGTCACCGTGCCGGTGGAGAGGATCACGTGCAGCAGCTCGGCCAGGGGCGCCGAGTGCGGCAGCTCGAAGTTCTGTGCGTGACCGGGCAACGCGAACCAGGTCGACTCACCGGTGAGCCAGAGCGAGACGGGTACCCCGGCTGCCGCCGCAGTGGCGGCGACGGTGAACGCCTGGGCGCAACGCTCCGGCGAGTCGGCGCCGGCGGTGGCCTTGACGACGAGAGTGCGGGCCATACCGCCCAGCATAGGATGAGCCGGATGGTCACCGAGATCGGGTTCGTCAGCCTGCTGGTCGCCGGCCTGGGCGCGCTCGCCGGTGGCCTGGTCTACGTGGCGGTACTCATAGCGAGAGGTAGACAGTGAGCGCGAGGAGTGAGCCGGGTTTGCGAGCCCCGCAGTCGCGAACGAAAGAGGCACAGTGAGCGCGTCGGACGACAATCCGCTGGCACCGCCGCCGTGGCTGAACGCGCCGCCGGTCGAGCCGTACCCCTTCGAGGAGAGCCACGACCTGCGGGTCGGGCCGAAGCTGCACCCGAGCCTGGACGGGCTGCTGCCGTACGTCGGTGTCTGGCGGGGACGCGGCCGGGGCGGTTTCCCCACCATCGAGGACTTCGACTTCGCCCAGGAGATCCGGATCAGCCACGACGGCCGACCGTTCCTGCACTACGAGTCGCGGGCGTGGATCCTCGACGAGCAGAGCCAGCCGGTGCGCCCGGCCGGGCGTGAGGTCGGCTGGTGGCGTCCGGTGCTCGACGGTGACCGGGTCACCGACGAGCTGGAGGCGCTGCTCACCGTCCCCACCGGGGTGATGGAGCTGCACGTCGGGCGGCGCAAGGGTACGCAGATCGAGTTCGTCACCGACGCCGTGGTGCGGACCTCCACCGCCAAGGAGGTGACGGCCGGGCACCGGCTCTTCGGCATCGTCGAGGGGGCGCTGCTCTACGCGCAGGACATGGCGGCGGTCGGTCAGCCGCTCACGCCGCACCTGTCGGCACGCCTGATCCGGGTGGCCGGCTGAGCCGTCCGGCATCCGGCGGTCGGCCGTCGGGTGGTCGGCTTGCGGCGACAGCCGTCAGGGCAGCGGGAAACCGAGCAGTTCCTGCACCGCCCCGGTACGCGTACCGGCCGGCAGCGGCGTGCCGTCGAGACTGCGGACCGCCACCGCGCCGCGTACGGACGAGGTGAGCCAGACGCCGTCGGCGGTCCGCAGCCCAGCCGGCGTGACCATCCGTTCGTCGGCCGTGCAGCCCAGCTCGGCGGCGTGCGCCAGCAGCCACGCGACGGTGGTTCCGGGCAGGATGCCGGTCCGGCGGGCCGGCACCGTGCAGAGGACGTCCCCGTCCAGCCAGACCACGTTGGCGGTCGGCCCCTCCAGCACGTACTCGTCGGAGGAGACCCAGAGCACGTCGTCGACGCCGGCCCGGGCCGCCCAACGGCGGGCGGCGGTGCTCGCCCGGTACGAGGTCGACTTGAGACCGGCGGGGAGCCAGTCGAGCTCGGGGCGGGCCTGCGCGGGGACGCCCAGCGGGAGGGTGGCCACCCGTACCCCGTCCCGGCGGGCCTGCCGCGCCGTCGCCGGCACCTCGGCGAGGGTGGCGTACACGGTGGGTCCTCCGCCGCCCTCGGGGCCGCGGGTGCAGACCAGCCGGAGCGCGCCCTCGACCTCGGTCGGCCAACCGGCGGCGACATCGTCCAGCAGCGCGACCAGCTCGGCGTCGGGAGGCAGGGGCAGCTCGACGAAGGCCGCGCCGGCCCGCATCCGGGCCAGGTGCTCCTGCCGTAGCCACGGCCGACCGCCGCGCAGATGCATGGTCTCGAACAGTCCGTCGCCGTGCAGGACCCCGAGATCGTCGCCGCGCAGCAGCGGCTCGCCGGGCGGTCGCAGGCCCTGTCCCAGTACGCCGATCCGCGACGCCACCATGGGGCCGAGCGTAGTGCCGACGCCCGCACCCGCAGGTACGCGTACCGCCGAACTATGATCGGAGGGTGTCCGAATCCTCCCTGGCGGAACTGCTCCGCGCCCGTGGGCTGCGGCTGACGGCGCAGCGGCAGCTGATCCTGCAAGCGGTGCTGGACCTGGGGCACGCCACCCCGGAGCAGGTGCACACGGCGGTCCGCGAGGTCGCCGCCGGTGTCAACATCACCACCATCTATCGCACGCTGGAGCTGCTGGAGCGGCTCGGCCTGGTCACCCACACCCATCTGTCGCACGGTTCGCCGACCTACCACGCCGCCGGGGAGGACCAGCACGTCCACCTGGTCTGCCGGGAGTGCGGCGCGATCGACGAGATGGAACCCGAGCTGTTGCGCCCGCTGGCCGACCAGTTGGCGACCGAGCGGGGCTTCCGGGTCGACATCGGCCACGTCTCCTTCTTCGGCGTGTGCGAGCGGTGCGGAGACGGGGACGGGGACCAGAAATGATCGACATCGCGGGTGCGGTGGCCGTGGAGAGCATCGACGAGGCCAGCCGGGACCAGCCGGAGCCGGCGCACGCGGCAGCCGGCGTACGGTCGGTGGCCGCGCACTACGGCGACCCGATGCGTGAGCAGCGGCTACTCGACACCGAGGTCGGCCTGGTGGACCGCTCGCACCGGGGCGTCGTCGCGGTGCCGGGCGCGGAGCGGATCTCCTGGCTGCACACCCTCACCACCCAGCACCTGGCGCAGCTCGGCCCCTGGCAGGGCACCGAGTTGCTGGTGCTCTCCCCGCACGGGCACGTCGAGCAGCACGCCATGGTGACCGAGGACGGCGACACCACCTGGCTGGACACCGAGCCCGGCGCCACCGGGAGCCTGCTGGGTTACCTGGAGAAGATGCGCTTCTTCAGCCGGGTCGAGCCCCGCGACGCCACCGCCGAGTACGCGCTGCTGTCACTGGTCGGGCCGAAGACACCCGACGCGGTGGCCCTGCTGGACGTGCCGCCGCTCGCCGAGCCCGAGGTGCTCGACGTACCGGGTGCCAAGTTCCGCGCCGGTGAACTGCCCGCCCGCCCGAGCGCCCGGTACGACGTCACGCCGCTGCCCGGCGGCGGATGGGCCCGTCGGGTGCCGCTCGGGGTGGACCTGCTGGTGCCCCGGGCCTCGATGGAGCAGGTGGTGAACCGGCTGCGCGACGGCGGTGTGCGGCCCGCCGGCCTGTGGGCGTACGAGGCGGTGCGGGTCGCCGCCCACCGGGCCCGGGTCGGCGTCGACACCGATCACCGGACCATCCCCGCCGAGGTGGACCTCATCGCCCCCGCCGTGCACCTGGACAAGGGCTGCTACCGGGGGCAGGAGACGGTCGCCCGGGTGCACAACATGGGGCGTCCGCCGCGTCGGTTGGTCCTGCTGCACCTCGATGGGGTGATGACCGACCAGCTCCCGGCCGCCGGTACCCCGATCACGCTGGGCGACCGGACGGTCGGCTTCGTCGGCACCGCCGTGCACCACCACGAGCAGGGCCAGATCGCGCTGGCCGTGGTGAAGCGCTCGGTCGCCGACGACGCCACGCTCCGGGTCGGCGAGAGCACCGCCGCCATCGACCCGGAGTAAGGAAGGGCACCTTATTAACGCCTGCGGTATAGCAGGGGTCCCCTGCTAACACCTGCTCCCGGCTCGCGCTGACGGCACCTGCCTGCTTCCAGCGGCTCCCCGCTCGCGCTGACGGCACCTGCCTGCGCCGGAGGTCGGGCCGGGGGTTCTAGGATCGCCGGCATGACGACAGCGACGTTGATCACGGTTGCCCCCACCGGCGCGGAGTCGGCCAAGACGGAGGTGCCGGCGCTGCCGGTGACCCTGGACGAGCTGCTGCTCACCGCCAAGGAGTGCGAGGCGCTGGGCGCCTCCGTGATCCACGTCCACATCCGCGACGGCCAGGCGCGCCCGACGCTGGACCCGGGACGGCTACGGGAGACCGTGGCGGCGCTGCGGGAGAGCACCGACCTGATCGTGCAGCTCTCCACCGGTGGGGCGGTCACCGACCCGGAGTCCGACCGGCTGGCCGTGCTGGAGGCGGGACCGGACATGGCCTCGTGCACCATGGGCACGGTCAACTTCGGCGACGACGTGTTCCTCAACCGCTGGGAGTTCATCGTCGACCTGCACACCCGGATGCAGGAGCGGGGCGTCGTGCCCGAGTACGAGATCTTCGACCTCGGCCACCTGACCGCGTTGCAGCGGCTGCTCGGCCGGTACGGGCTGCCGCACGGCGGTCATGTGCACGTCGACTTCGTGATGGGGGTGCCGGGCGGGATGCCGGGCACCACGGCGACCCTGGTGGCGGCGCAGCAGATGCTGCGGGACCTGCCCGAGGGGACCACGTTCTCGGCGACCGGCGTCGGCCGTACCAGCATTCCGGTGCTGCTCGCCAGTCTGTCGGCCGGTGGTCACCTACGGGTCGGCATGGAGGACACGGTCACGTACGCCAAGGGGCGGCCGGTGGAGTCCAACATGCAGCTCGTCGCCCGCGCGGTCGGGTTCGCCCAGCTCGCGCAGCGTCCGCCGATGACCACCGCCGAGGCGCGCGAGATGCTCGGCATGTAAGGGGGAGACTCCCCACCGTTGCTGTACACCCGGAGGTGGCGTCCCTGCTCACCCCGGTGTCGGCCCTGCCTGCATCGTGGGTAGCGTCCACGTTGTGGGAGAGACGTACGAGGGCGGCGTGGCCCTCGCCGAGGTGGTCCGGTCCGGGTTCGTGGAGGGCGTACACCGGGGGTCGGTGGTGGTGCTCGACGCCGATGGCGCGGTGGTCGCCGCCGCAGGTGACGTGACCTCGCCGATCTTCCCGCGTTCCGCCAGCAAACCGATGCAGACGGTCGGGATGATCGGCGCCGGGTTGCCGCTGACCGAGTCGGCCGACCTGGCTCTGGTGTCGGCCAGCCACGCGGGGGAGGAGTTCCACCTGGCCCGGGTGGCCGGGCTGCTCGCCACCGCCGGTCTGGACGAGGACGCGCTGCACTGCCCGCCGGACCTGCCGGTCGGTGAGCAGGCCCGCGAGGCGGTGCTGCGGGCCGGCGGCGGTCCCACCCGGCTCCAGATGAACTGTTCCGGCAAGCACGCCGGGATGGTGCTGACCTGCCGGGCCGCCGGATGGCCGGTGGACGGGTACTGGCGTCCGGAGCACCCGCTCCAGCAGCGGGTACGCGACGCGGTCGAGGAGTCGACCGGCGAGCGGGCCGTGGCGGTCGGGGTGGACGGCTGCGGCGCGCCGGTGCTGTCGGCGTCGCTGACCGGGCTGGCCGGGGCGTACCTGCGGCTGGTGACGGCGGAGGAGGGCACGGCGTCGCGTACGGTGGCCGACGCCATGCGCGGGCACCCGGAGATCGTCGGCGGTACGGAGGCCGACGACACCCGGCTGATGCGGGGCGTACCGGGGCTGCTGGCGAAGGTGGGCGCGGAGGGCGTGATCGCGACGGCGCTGCCCGGCGTCGGTGCTGTTGCCTTGAAGATCGACGACGGTGCTGGTCGTCCTCGGATGCCGGTGCTGGTCTCCGCGCTGCGTCGGCTCGGTGTCGACGCGCCGGTGCTGACGGAGTTCGCCGAGGTGCCGATCTTCGGTGGTGGCCTGCCCGTCGGTGCCGTCCGTCCGCTCTGGTGACGCCCGCTCCCCGGCAACGGCCGTCGACCGCTGCCGGGTGGATGTGGGGTGGATGTGTGGGGTGGATGTTAGGAGGGGACCCGTGCTCTACCGCAGGCGTTAGCAGGGGGCCCTTCCTTACACCAAACCCTTACGGCGAAGGCAGGAAGTCGAGCAGGGCGGCGTTGACCGGGGTCGGCCGCTCCAGGGGCAGCAGGTGGGCGGCGTCCGGGACGTCGGGCAGCCGGACCGCGTGTGGGGCCTCCGCCGCGATGCGGTCGGCCAGATGCCGGATGTCGGGTACGTCCGCCGCGCCCGCCATGACCAGTACGGGCATGGTCAGCTCGCCGAGTCGCCCGGTGGCCGGCGGATCCAGTTCGGCGATGTCCACCGCGCTGAGCGCCAGTTCGGCCGCGAGTGCGCGTTCGTCCATGGCGGTGGCGAACGCCAGCAGGTGCGGGTCGACGTCCGACGGGTCCCGTTCCGGGCCCACCACCCAGAACCGCACCTCACCGGCGGCGGTGGCGGCCAAGTCCTCCGGGTCCACTTCGCCGACCAGGCTTTCCCACAGGTCGTTCGTCTGCTCGGACCACTCGTGGCCGGAGACGGCGGTGCCGAGCAGGGCGAGTGCGCCGACCCGTGCCGGGTATGCCAGTGCGGTGTCGATCGCCACCGCACCGCCGAACGAGCAGCCGACCAGGGCGGCCCGGGGCAGGTCGAGCGCGTCGAGCAGGCCGGCCACGTCGTGGTGGTGGGCGAAGGCGGTGCCCGGCAACTCGGACTCGCCATAGCCACGCAGGTCGACGGCGATCACCCGGTGCCGGACGGCGAGCGCGTCGAGTTGCGCGTGCCACATCCGGCGGTCCGCGATGCCGGCGTGCAGCAGGACGACCGGTGATCCGGAGCCCGTCTCGTCGTACGCCAACCGTGCGCCATTCACTTCGATCTTGGTCACGGCGAGACGGTACGACCGGCCGCGTGTGGGCGCAAACCTGCACGCGGCGGGACGGTGCGACCGGCGGTCACCTGCCCGTTGAGACCTTGCTAACTCGGGCTAGCGTTTTGCTTGCAGCAGCTAGCAGGGACGGATAGCGTGAGGTCATGGCCACTTCCAAGGACCTTCCCGACGTCGGCGGGTTCATACGTGACCTGCGGCGGAACGCGAAGATCTCGCTGCGGCAGCTCGCCGAGCAGGCCGGGGTCAGCAACCCCTACCTGAGCCAGATAGAGCGGGGTCTGCGCCGCCCGAGCGCCGAGGTGCTCCAGCAGCTCGCGAGCGCCCTGCGGGTCTCCACCCCGGCGATGTACCTGCGCGCCGGGCTCCTCGACGACAAGGAGGGCCAGGGCGTGCTGGCGGCCATCGCGGTCGACCAGGACCTGACCATGGCCCAGAAGCAGTCCCTGACCCAGATCTACGAGACGTTCCGCCGGGAGAACGCCCGGCTCGCCGATGCCACCGCCGCAGCGGACGCCGCACGGGAGGGCACCGCCGACACCGACGTGTCCACCGGGCCGAACGCCGCGAACGACGGTCCCGACCTCACCTCGCCCGACCTGGCGAACCTGGCCGCCACCGGCCCCACCACCGCCGAGGGCTCGCCGACCGAGGCCGTCCTCGAATCGGTCGCCGTGACGGAGGCCGGTCAGGCCCCCGCGCCGACCCGCACCCCAGCCAAGAAGACCGCCCGCACGGTCGTCAGCAAGGCCGCCGACGCGGCTCAGGAGGAGACGTCATGACCCAGCCGAAGACCGACCGCATTCCCGCCCCGCTCTACGCCGCCGCCGGTGCCGGCGACCTCGCCCTGAAGCAGTTGCGCCGACTGCCGACGGTGGTCGGCGAGCTGCGTGACCGGGTTGCCACCGACGGTGGCCGGGTCGTGAGCGACCTCGGCGGCAAGGCTGTCGTCGCCGGGTTCGAGCTGCGGCAGAAGGCCAACGACGCGCTGCGCAACGCCAACCAGACCGCCGAGTCGCTGCGACAGAAGGCCACTCCGGTCGCCGACCTCCACCGGCTGCGCGAGGTCGCCGACCCGGCGAAGCTGCGCGAGGCCGCCGACGTGCAGAAGCTGCGCGAGGCCACCGACCTCGACCGGCTGCGGGAGCTGGCGACCCGCAACGCCGCCGTGGTCGTCGCCGGTGCCCACGCCGCCCAGGAGCGGGCGCTGGCCGCGTACGGCGCGCTGGTCGCGCACGGTGAGCGGGTCGTCGGTGCGGGCGTGGTGGAGGCCGCCGAGACGGTGAACGCCGACATCGACGCCACCGAGGCCACGGTGGAGCCCACCGCGATCACGCCGGACGCCGCGCCGGTGACGCGGCGCAAGAAGGCCGAGGTGCCCAGCCCGGCCGAGGTCGCCGAGATCGTGGAGGCCAAGCCGGCCGTCGCCAAGAAGGCCACCCGGGCCAAGGCGGGCACCGGACAGCCGGCCGTCAAGCGGACCACGCCGTCGGCGAAGCTGCCCCGGGCCACGAAGCGGACCCGCCCCGCCGCCGAGTGACGACGACAGACGCATAGACCACGGCGACCCCGGTCACCGTCCTGTCGGACGGAACCGGGGTCGCCAGCATAAGCTTGCCGTCATGGCCAACGCCGCGCCGATCTTCGTCTTCGACGTCCGCTACGTGATCGAACTGATCCTGTTCGTGTTCGCACTGGTCGTGCAGGGGGTGGCACTCGTGCACTCCGTCACCCAGCGCTCCGACGCCTTCCCCGCAATCGGCACCCTGCCGAAGGGCGGGTGGATCGCGATCCTGGCGGTCACCACCCTGCTGACCCTGCTGACCCGCAGCACGCTGAGCATCTTCGGGCTGATCGGTGTCGCCGCCGCCCTCATCTACCTGCTCGACGTGCGCGTCGGCCTGCGTGAACTGGGCAACGGTAGAGGATCCTGGTGAGGGCCTTCCGCTGGCCACCACCACCGGACGGCGGACCACGCACCTGCGGGCCGGGGCCCGGCGCACCGCGTACCGGTCGCCCGCCGCTGCCGGACCCGGAGACCGAACTGCTCGATACCCCGCACGGCGTACGCCTGGAGCGGCTGGTCACCGGCGTCGGTGACCCGGTGACCGTGTTCGCGCACGGGTTCGGCAGCGGCATCGCCACCACCCGCCCGTTCGGCAGCGGGGTGAACGGGCGCAAGGTCTTCTTCCAGTTCCGTGGCCACGGTCGCTCGGACGCGCCGGACGGCCCGTGGAGCTATCTCGACCTCGCCCGTGACCTGCGCGCCGTCGCCGATCTCAGCGCGGCGACCCGCGCCCTCGGGGTCAGTCTCGGCGCGGGCGCGCTGTGCCGCCTGCTGGTGGAGAGCCCGGACCGCTTCGACCGGTTGGTCTTCTTCCTGCCCGCCGCGCTGGACCGGCCCCGGGGGCCGCTGGCCCACGCCCGGCTGACCGAGCTGCTCGCGGCGGTGGAGGTCGGGGACGCCTCGGCGGTGGCCGAGGTGGTCTCGGCCGAGATGCCGCCGGCCGTCCGCAACACTCCGGCCGGCTGGGCGTACCTGCGGCAGCGGCTGGACCACCTGCTCCGCGACGGACTCGCCGCCGGACTGGCCGACCTGCCGGGGCAGGTGCCGGTGCCGGACGCCACGGCGCTGGCGGCGGTGACCACACCGGCCCTGGTGATCGCCGCCGAGGGCGACGACCTGCACCCGGTGGAGGTGGCCGAGGAAATCGCCGCCGTGTTGCCGAATGCCACCCTGCACCGGTACGCCCGCCCCGGCGTGCTGTGGACGGACCGCGCCGATCTGCGCGGACGGATCTCCGAGTTCCTGAACGGGTGACCTGGGGGCCCGAAGGCCCCACGTGGCGTCGATGGCACAGATCGGCCAGGTTCGGGTGGTCATGGTCGAGAGCGAGGGTCGGGCCAGCCGCCGGGTCCGCATCCTCCTCGCCGACTAGCCGTTAGCCGGTGCACGCTGGGCCGACTCGGCATCCTTTACCCGATCGTCGCGACAGGTTACAAGATCATCTCATCTTTCGCGGCGATTTCTGCTGTACGGTCTGTGGGTGAGAACCGAGCGTCACTGGTGGAACGGCGACCGCACCGTGCGTGGTCGTCGCGACGTGTTCATCCGCACCGACGGCGAGTCGTGGGAGGTCGAGGCCCGGGCCGGCGGCGGCGCCGGCGGGTCGAAGATCATTCCCTGTCCTGGCCTGCGGTCGGCGGAAATCCTGGCCGGAGCGTGGATGGACGGCCAGCGCAAGTGGCAGGACGTCGCGACCTGAGCAGATCGTGCTCCCACACGTCGACGGGCGGCAGGGGGTAGACTGACCGTGCGGCCCTGTCCTGGCGGGCCGGTTCGATGTCCCAGGCCACGCGCCGCGGCCAACTAGCGGTCAGCGCCGGGCGGGGATCTTTCTTCGACGTTCGGAGCATTCATGGCGGCACGCCGCCCACAGCAGCAGAACACCTCCTCGACCACTTCGACCTTCGCCGACCTCGGCGTGCCCGAGGCGCTCACCCGCGTCCTCGCCGTCACCGGGGTGGACCGGCCCTTCCCGATCCAGGCGGCGACGCTGCCCGACGCGATCGCCGGGCGCGACGTGCTCGGCCGTGGCCGCACCGGTTCGGGCAAGACCTACGCCTTCGTGCTGGCGGTGCTGACCCGTCTGGCGGCCACTCCCGCGCCCCGTCGGGCCGGGCGTCCCCGGGCGCTGATCCTCGCGCCCACCCGTGAGCTGGCCTCCCAGATCGACGCCGTGATGGCGCCGCTGGCGCAGGCGCTGTCGCTGCGCACGATGACCGTCTTCGGCGGCGTGGCCGCCGGCCCGCAGATCAAGGGGCTGCGTGCCGGGGTCGACGTCGTGGTGGCCTGTCCGGGCCGCCTCGCCGATCACGTCGACTCGGGCCACGCACACCTGGACGCGGTCGAGATCACCGTGCTCGACGAGGCCGACCACATGGCCGACCTCGGCTTCCTGCCCACCGTGCGACGGTTGATGGACCAGACCCCACGCGACGGTCAGCGCCTGCTCTTCTCCGCCACCCTGGACGCCGGTGTGGACGTGCTCGTCCGCCGGTTCCTCACCGACCCGATCACGCACAGTGTCGACTCGGCGCAGTCCCCGGTCACCGCGATGACGCACCACGTGCTGCACGTGCTCGCCGACGAGCGGTTCGCCGTGCTGGTGGACCTGGTCGCCACGCCGGGGCGCAGCGTGGTGTTCACCCGGACCAAGCGGGGAGCCAAGACGCTCACCCGTCGACTGGTCGCCGCCGGGGTGAAGTCCGTGGAGCTGCACGGCAACCTGGCCCAGGGGGCGCGGGCCCGCAATCTCCAGGCGTTCTCCGACGGTGAGGTGCAGACGCTCGTCGCCACCGACATCGCCGCCCGGGGCATCCACATCGACGACGTGGCCCTCGTGGTGCACGCCGACCCGCCCGCCGAGCACAAGGCATACCTGCACCGGTCGG
Organism: Verrucosispora sp. SN26_14.1; assembly: GCF_004307965.1. NCBI lineage: Bacteria > Bacillati > Actinomycetota > Actinomycetes > Micromonosporales > Micromonosporaceae > Micromonospora > Verrucosispora sp. SN26_14.1. Next base: position 13,753 of record NZ_SISL01000016.1, read on the forward strand.
GGCGTACCGCCCGGGCGGGCGCTGCCGGCACCGTCGTCACGTTGATGACCGACCAGCAGGCGTCCGAGGTGCGGGAGTTGACCCGCAAGGCGGGCATCCGGGCGACCACCACCCGGCTGCGTCCGGGTGACGCGCTGTTGCGCGAGATCGCCCCGGGGGAGCGGACGCTGGTCGCCCTGCCGGTGGAGTCCGCCGAGTCGGCACGCGAGCCACGGTCGAACCGGGGCGGCCGTCGCGGCGGCACGTCGGCACCGGCCAAGAGCGGTGGGGCCCGATCCCAGACGGCACAGCCCGGCACCGGCCGGTCCCATGGCAGCCAGGCGGGCACCGGTCGGTCACGTGGCGCGCAGACCAGCCTGGGCCGGTCCTCGGAAACCCAGACCGGTGCGGGCCGGGCCCAGGGGGCGCAGGCCGGTTCCGGTCGTTCCCAGGGCGGGCGGTCGCAGTCGGCCCGAGCCGGTGCGGCCCCGGTCGGCGGGACACGCACCGGAGCGGCGGCCTTCTCCGCCCGTGCCCGGCCCGGCGGACGCCGCCGGCAGGGCTGACGGCAGGACCGTTGACGGCGGCACCGCCAGGTCCGGCTCGTCGCGAAGAACCGGCGGGATGTGGTCGGCAAAGCTGACGTCGGTTGTCAGGTATCCCTGGCAACGTGACCGTCATGACGACATCGTTGACGGGAAGGGTGGCGCTGGTCGCCGGGGCCACCCGGGGAGCCGGCCGGCAGATCGCGGTGCAGCTCGGCGCGGCCGGCGCCACCGTGTACGCCACCGGGCGCAGCAGCCGGGCGGCGCGCTCCGAGCTGAACCGGCCGGAGACCATCGAGGAGACCGCCGAGCTGGTGACCGCCGCCGGGGGCACCGGGATCGCGGTCCGCACCGATCATCTGGTACCGGACGAGGTGCGGGCCCTGGTCGAGCGGATCGACGCCGAGCAGGGCCGACTCGACGTGCTGGTCAACGACGTGTGGGGCGCCGACCCGCTGATCACCTGGGAGAAGCCGGTCTGGGAGCAGCCGCTCGACGCCGGTTTCCGGACGCTGCGGCTGGCGGTGGAGACCCACGTGGTCACCAGCCACTTCGCGTTGGCGCTGCTGACCCGCAGCCCGGGTGGGCTGGTCGTGGAGATCGGCGACGGCACGAAGGCGTACAACGACGACAACTACCGGTTGTCGGTCTTCTACGACCTGGCCAAGACCTCGGTCAACCGGCTCGCCTTCATCTGGGCGCACGAGCTGAAGGAGTACGGCGGCACGGCCGTCGCGCTCAGCCCGGGGTGGCTGCGGTCGGAGGCGATGCTGGAGCACTTCGGCGTCACCGAGGAGAACTGGCGCGACGGTGCCGCCACCGACCCGCACTTCCTCATCTCCGAGACACCCGCCTTCGTCGGCCGGGCGGTCGCCGCACTCGCCACCGACTCCGACCGGCACCGCTGGAACGGCCGGTCGGTCTCCGCCGGTGAGCTGGCCCAGGTGTACGGCTTCACCGACGTCGACGGCAGCCAGCCGGACGCCTTCCGATACATCAGCGAGGTGGTCGACGCCGGCCGTCCCGCCGACGTCACCGGCTACCGCTGACCGTCCTCCGCCGACCGGCCGTGCGCGCCGGTCGGCGGCTCACGGCCCGCTGTCCTTCACCGCCGGCCGCTCTCCCCATCGGTGGGCGACTGACGGCCTGTGGCGTAGAGGGCGACCGTCCGGGCCGCCGCCTCGGCCAGTCGGGCCCGCAACTCGGGCGGGTCGCAGACCTCCACCTCCGGCCCGAGCCCGAGCAGTTGGGCGTAGGCCACATCGACGGACTCGACGGGCAGCCGGATCGTCGACCAGCCCTGGTCGTCGGGTCCGTCGGCGGCGGCGACCGCCTCGTCGTACCCGAAGGGGGCGTCGACCAGGTGCCGGAGCACGCGCAGACCGACCGGGCTCAGCCGGAGCGTCACCTCGGCCCGCAGCATGCTCCGCAGGAACGCCGCCGCCTGGCGCTGCCAGTACGCCGCCAGGTCGAAGTCCGGTTCCCGGTCGAAGGTCTCCTCGTCCGCCGTGACGGCGGTGACCCGGTCCACCCGGTAGGTGCGGACGTCCTCGCCGACCCGGCCGACGAGATACCAGGTCCCGCTCTTGAGCACGAGGCCGTACGGGCAGATCCGGCGGGTCACCTCGTGCTCCCCACGCCGGTAGCGCAGCGTCACCACACGGTCCCGCCAGACCGCTCCGGCCAGCTCGGTCAGCCACGTCGGCGGTGCGGTCCGGTGGTGGTACCAGCCCGGCACGTCCAGGTGGAACCGCTGTCCGGTACGGGCCGGGGCGTCGCGCAGGCTCGGTGGCAGCGCGGCGAGCACCTTGAGTTCCGCCGCCGCCACCGCGTCGGCGAGTCCCATCTCACCGGCCGGGCCGGGCAGTCCGGCCAGGAAGAGGGCCTCCGCCTCGTCCCGGGTCATCCCGGTCAACCGGGTCCGGTAGCCGCCGAGCAGCCGGTAGCCGCCCGTCGGCCCCCGGTCGGCATAGACCGGCACCCCGGCGGCGGAGAGCGCCACCACGTCCCGGTAGACGGTGCGTTCGGAGACCTCCAGCTCACGGGCCAGCTCCGCCGCCGTCATCACCTCCCGGGCCTGCAACAACAGCAGCAACGAGATCAGGCGGGCGGCGCGCACCGGTCACCGCCCGCCGGGGGTGAGCAGGCCCCGGTCGTACGCGGCGGCCACCGCCGCCGCCCGGTCGTTGACGCCGAGCTTGGCGTACACGTGCAGCAGGTGCGTCTTGACGGTGGCCTCGCTGATGAACAGCCGGGCGGCGGCCTCGCGGTTCGACGAACCTCGGGCCACCAGCGTGAGTACGTCGAGTTCCCGCTGGCTCAGCGGCTCCTCGGCCGGCGTACGCGGCGACCGCAGCCGCCCCATCAACCGTCCGGCGACGCTGGGGGAGAGCACCGACTCGCCCCGGGCGGCGGCGCGGACCGCCCGGACCAGTTCCTCCCGGGGTGCGTCCTTGAGCAGGTAGCCGGTGGCACCCGCCTCGATCGCCGGCAGCACGTCGGCGTCGGTGTCGTAGGTGGTCAGCACCAGCACCTTCGCCGGGCTTCCGGAGGCGGCCAGCCGCCTGATCGCGGTCACCCCGTCCATGCCCGGCATCCGCAGGTCCATCAGCACCACGTCCGGCCGCAGCGCCTCGGCCAGGGCGAGCGCCTCGGCGCCGTCCGCCGCCTCGCCGAGCACCTCGAAGCCGGGGTCGCCGGTGAACATGCCCCGCAGCCCGTCCCGCACCACCGGGTGGTCGTCGACGATGAGCAGGCGTACCGGGCCGGTCATGCGGCGGCTCCGGGCAGAGCCGGCACGGACGCGGAGACAGCGGTGCCGGTTCCGGGTTCGGACTCGACGGCGAGCCGCCCGCCGACCCGCGTCACCCGTTGCCGCATCGCGGTCAGGCCGTAGCCGCCGTCCCGGTCCGGTACGGCGCCACCGTCGACGTCGAACCCCGACCCGTCGTCGCGGACGTCCAACGTCACCACGTCCGACATGTACGACAGGGTGAGCCCGACCCGGGACGCGGCGGCGTGCCGGGCCACGTTCGCCAGCGCCTCCTGGGCGGCCCGGAGCAGCGTCACCTCGATCTCCGGATGCAGCGGGCGGGGCGTACCGGTGGTGCTGACGCTGGCCGCCACCCCGTGCCGGGCCGACCAGCGCCCACCCAGCTCGGCGAGTACGTCGGGCAGCCGGGCGGTCTCCAGCGGCTCCGGGCGCACCGCCCGCACCGACCGGCGCGCCTCGGTCAGACTCTCCCGTGCCAGGTCCAGCGCGTTGTCCACGTGCCGCTGCCAGTCGGCGGAGCGGTCCCGGGACTGCTCGGCCGCCTCCAACTGGGTGATGATGCCGGTCAGCCCCTGGGCCAGCGTGTCGTGGATCTCCCGGGCCATCCGCTGGCGTTCGTCCCGCACACCGGCCTCCCGCGCCTGCGTGACGAGCTGCGCGTGCAGCCCCTCGTTCTCCCGTACGGTCTCGGCGAGCCGTTCGTTGGCCGAGGTCAGCTCCGCCACCAGCCGCTTGCGCTTCTCGCCCTCCCGTTCGGCCACGAAGGCGAACCAGCTCACGCCCCCGGCGACCACCAGGTTGAACAGCACCATCACCAGCCAGACCAACCAGTGCGAGGCGAGCACCGGCAGCCCGCCGCTCTGCGACGTGCCGAGCAGCGCGGCGGTGACGACCACCCCGGCCATCGGCCAGCGGCCCGGCAGGACGAACGCGTACACGAAGCCGACCCAGGCGAAGAAGCCGTACCACGGGCTGGCGATCACCAGCGTCGTGGCGAACCCCAGCAGCCCCACGTAGAAGAAGGCCATCGGGCCGCGTCGCTCGTACCAGTGCGGGTGCAGGGTGACGAACCAGGCGACCCAGCAGGCGGCGGCTGCGACGACGGGCAGGATGATCGTGAGCGGGAGACTGTGCGGGGTCGGTGCGAGAACGGTCAGCAGGGTGCCCACGGCGAGCCCGCCGAAGGGCAGCACCCGGTAGAGCCGCTCCTGCCAGACCTCCGGCCGATGCCCGGTCTCGCTGCTGCTGGTCATCCGGCCCCCGCTCACTGCCAGCGGAACAGTTTAGCCGCGACGGTGCCGGCCGTCAGGGCGATCGTCGCCATTATCCCCAGGTGCAGCGGGTCCGGTGCGGTGCCGGTCCAGGCGTCCAGCAGGGCCTGCACCCCGGGCGGCAGATAGGCACCGAGGTCGGCCAGCACGTCGGGCAGCAGGAACCGGGGCAGGTAGACCCCGCCGAAGAACATCACCACCATGAACAACGGCACCGACATCGCCTGCGCCGACCGGCCGGAGCCAGCCACCGCCGCGATCACCAGGCCCAACGCCAGCAGGGCCGCCGTACCCAGGACCAGGGCGGCGGCGAACCCCACCGGATGCTGCGGCAACGGTGAACCGAACGCGAACCGGGCGACCAGGGCGAGCAGCACCGCGCTGGCCAGGATCCCGGCGAGGGCGAGGACGAGCTGGGCGACCAGCAGCGCCGCCGGGCTGGCCGGGGTGGTCGCCAACCGCCGCAGGATGCCGCGCTCACGGTAGGTGGCCAGCACCGACGGGAGTACGTTCACCCCGACCATCGCCACCGAGGCGACCAGCAGCGACGGAGTGAAGTACGTGAGGAAGGACTGCCCACCGAGGTTCGGGTCCGGTTCGCGGAACGACGGGACCAGCCCGAGCACCGTCAGGATCCCGGTGGGCAGCAGGACGGTGAGCAGGAGAGTCGGGAGGTCCCGCAGATAGAGCCTGGTCTCGGTCCTGAGGATCTGGCCGAAGGCATGCATGGTCGTCCCTTCAGTCGGTGAGCCGGTGCCCGGTCAGCTCGACGAACGCGTCGTCGAGCGTCGCCTGCTCCAGCCGCAGGTCGGCGGCGGTGATCCGGTGCCGGGCGAGTATCGAGGTGACCGCGTGCAGCAGGTCGCCGGTGCCGCTGACCAGCACCTGCGTGCCGGTCCGCGTCACGGCGCTGACCTGCGGCAGGTCGGTGAGCAGCCGGTCGTCCAGTGGCGCCGAGGGCCGGAACCGTACCCGCTGCTCCGGTGCCACCGTCGCGACCAGCCCGGCCGGCGTGTCCAGCGCCGCCACCCGGCCCCGGTCGATCACCGCCACCCGGTCGCAGAGCCGTTCGGCCTCCGCCATGAAATGGGTGACCAGCACGATCGTCACGCCCCGGTCGCGTACCCGTTCGATCAGGCCCCAGGTGTCCCGCCGGGCCTGCGGGTCCAGGCCGGTGGTCAGCTCGTCGAGGATGGCGATCCGGGGCCTGCCGACCAGGGCCAACGCGATCGACAGTCGCTGCTTCTGCCCGCCGGAGAGCTTCGCGTACGGGGTGTGCCGCTTCTCGCCGAGGCCGAGTTCGTCGATCAGCCGGGCCGGGTCGTCCGGCTCGCGGTAGAACGACGCGTACAACTCCAGCGCCTCCGTGACCCGCAGCCGGTCCGGCAGTTGGCTCTCCTGGAGTTGCACCCCGACCTGCTGGCGCAGCCGGGCCCCGTCCCGGCGGGGGTCGAGCCCGAGGACCGACACCCCGCCCCCGTCAGGGACGCGCAGCCCGGCGACGCACTCCACCGTGGTGCTCTTGCCGGCGCCGTTCGGCCCGAGTACGCCGAAGATCTCTCCGGGCTCCACGGCGAAGGAGACGTCCGCCACCGCCACCGTCTCGCCGTACCGCTTGTGCAGACTGGTCACCTCGATGACCGACATGCCGCCGCCTCCCGCCGCCGTGTTCGCGTACCCCTCAAGCGTCGTGGCGGCGGCCCGGCGGCGGATCGACCAACGGGCGATGCTCGGCGACGGCCCCGGTTGATCCCGGCGATCCGTCAACTGGTTGATGTGGCGGCGGTGACTAGGCTCTGCGACGTGAACGCATCCGCGATCCCCGGCGCCGCCGTGGGCAGCGCCCGCCGGTTCGTCGGCGGCGCCACGCTGCTGCTGCGCGGTCTCGCCCTGTACGTCCGCAGCCCCGGCCTGATGCTGCTCGGCATCGTGCCCGCGCTGATCTCCGGGACGATCTTCCTCGCCGTGTACGCCACGCTGGTGTACTTCGTCGGCGACCTGGCCCGATTCGTGACGCCGTTCGCCGACGACTGGGCGACGACCGGACGCAACGCGGTCCGGGTGATCGCGGGCCTGGCGATCCTCGGCCTCGGCGGCCTGCTCACGGTGCTCACCTTCACGGCGGTCACGCTGGTCATCGGCGACCCGTTCTACGAGAAGATCTCCGAGCGGGTGGAGCAGCGGTACGGCGGCACCCCCGACGCGGTCGAGGTGCCGTTCTGGTCGTCGCTGCGGCGCAGCGTCGCCGACTCGCTCCGGCTGGTGGCGCTGGCCGTCCTGGTCGGCATCCCGCTGTTCGCCGCCGGATTCATTCCGCTGCTCGGCCAGACCGTCGTACCGGTGATCGGCGCGGCGGTCGGCGGCTGGCTGCTCGCCGTGGAGCTGGTCGGCGCGCCCTTCTATCGTCGGGGCAAGGGGCTGCGGGACCGTCGGGCCGTGCTGAAGGCGGACCGCCCCACCGCGCTCGGCTTCGGCGTGGCCGTCTTCGTCTGCTTCCTGATCCCGCTCGGTGCCGTCCTGCTGATGCCGGCGGCGGTCGCCGGTGCGGCCCTGCTGGCCCGCCGCTCGCTCGGCCAACCCATCACGGAGGCGTGACGGTGGACGTCACGCTGGTCGAGGGGGACATCACCGCCGAGCGGGTGGACGCGATCGTCAACGCCGCCAACTCGTCGCTGCTCGGCGGCGGGGGAGTCGACGGCGCCATCCACCGCCGGGGCGGACCGGCCATCCTCGCCGAGTGCCGTGCGTTGCGCGCGTCCCGGTACGGCCGGGGCCTGCCGACCGGGCAGGCCGTGGCCACCACCGCCGGTGACCTGCCGGCCCGCTGGGTGGTGCACACCGTCGGCCCGGTGTGGACGGACACCGAGGACCGCTCGCCGCTGCTGCGCGCCTGCTACGCCAACAGCCTGGCGGTCGCCGACGACCTGGGCGCGACCACCGTCGCCTTCCCGCTGATCTCCGCCGGGATCTACGGCTGGCCGGTCGACGACGCGGTCCGCCAGGCACTCTCGGTGCTGCGCGCGGCCAGCCCGACGACGATCACCGAGGCCCGACTGGTGCTGTTCGGTGCGGACACGTTGGCTGTCGCCGAGCGCGTCCAGGCGACCGGCTGACGCCTGCCGGCAGGGGCGGGACGGCCATGCCACCCCGCCCCTTCTCGACCGCTGCGGACCCGCCTCAGCGGGCCATCAGTGCGAAGACCCCCCAGCCCAGGTACTCACGCTGGTACCGCGTGTAGCGGACAGGCTCGGTGGTGAGCTCCGCCCGCACCGTGGCGGTCAGCTCGTCATCGGGGTTGTCGTCGAGCCAGCGGCGAAGGTTGAGCCACTGTGCCGCCTGGTAACGGTCCCAGCTGTCCTGATCGGCCAGCACCATCTCCACGACGTCGTACCCGAGGTCGCCGAACCGTTGGACCAGCTCCGGCAGCAGCAGGAAGTCCTCCACGTCCTGCGCCAGACACGCTCTGGCGGTCTCCCGATCCGGCACCTCCCGACGCCAGTACGGCTCGCCGACGAGCATCAGACCGCCGGGGCGGAGACTGTTGCCCAGCAGCTCGACGGTGCCGGTGACGCCGCCACCGATCCAGGTGGCGCCGACGCAGGCCACCAGGTCGACCGGCTCGTCCGCGACGTACCCGGAGGCGTCGTCGTGCACGAAGGAGACCCGGTCGGCGACGCCGAGTTCAGTGGCGCGGGCACGGGCCTGCCCGGTGAAGACCGTGCTGATGTCCACCCCGGTCCCGGTGATCCGATGGTCGCGGGCCCAGGTGCACAGCATCTCGCCCGAACCGCTGGCGAGGTCGAGCACGCGGGTGCCGGGGGCGAGGCGCAGCGCCTGCCCCAGGGCGGCTAGCTTGCCGGGAGTGAACGGGTTGTGAATGCGATGGTTACTCTCGCGAATGGTGAAGATACGTGGCAGGTCCACGGGAGGTGCTCCTCGGGTTCGATGAGGTCAGGGCGCCTGGGAAGGGCGGTCGACCGGAGCCGGTCGCCGCTGCTCGGACCGTCATCAATGCACCTCACTCGGAACGTCCGCTGGAATCCGGCCAGCGTAGGCGTGCTGTCCCCGACGCTTCCACCGATTTGCGCCGGAGCCGTCCGCCCCGCATCCGGCTCCGCCACGGTTCACAGCTCTCGTACGCAGGACCACTGGGTGGCGACCTGCCGATAACCGAGCCGGGTGTTGACCGCCAACATCGGCGCGTTCGCCGCATCGTTCCCGGTGTACGCGGTGGTGACCCCGTCCTGCGCCGCGCGGTGTAGCGCAGCCAGCTTGACCAGCCGGGCCAGTCCACGTCCCCGGTGCTGCGGCACCGTGCCGGTGTAATCCGACCACATCCGCGTACCGTCCCGCTTCACCAGGCTGATCGCGGCCAGCTCGCCGTCGACCTCGGCCCCGGTGCTGGCCTCCCGGTCCAGGCCGACGTTGTCCCAGGTCGTGGCGAGCCAGTCGGCGTAGCCGATCGCGCCGGACACGACGTCGCCCGGCTCGTCGGCACTGGCCAGTACGTCCACCCGGTGCACGTGGCGCGGGTCGACGTCCGCCAGCGGGACCAGCCGGACGCCGTCGGGAGGCGTCGGCATGGGCGGCAACGTGTGTAGGTCCAGGGCCGAGAAGTGCTCCTGGCGGCTCGGCGTGAAATGGTGCCGGCGGGCGAACGGCAGCGCCTCCGGCAGCGCACGCCCGTGCAACCGGGTCAGACCGAGCGGGGCGAGGTGCCTCTCCGCCTCGGCCAGCAGCGCACTGCCGATCCCGCGCCGCCGCTGGTCAGGGTGTACGTGCAGCAGTGACACCTCGCCGACCGCCTCGGCCGTGTGCTCGTTGCGGGACGCGCACACCCAGCCCACGATCTGCCCGTCGACCTCGGCCACGAAGCCGGTCCAGTGCAGACCCGGGGGCGGTGTGGCGATCAGTTGCCGGGTGGACGCGACGCCCCGCAGCAGGAAGGGGAGCACGAGTCTCCGCAGCGCGACCACCGCCGGGGCGTCGTCGGGGCGGGCCGGGCGGATGAGGAACGGTGCTTCAGGCATCCGGCGGAGGCTAGCGGGTCCACCGCCGGCTCCGCCTCGGGTTATCGCGGGAGGTGGGGAGAGTTGTTGTCGTTCCAGCGACAACAACTCTCCCCACCTCACCCGTCAGCCTCGATGTCGGGCGGCCCGTCGGGCTGCGGCCGGGCGGTGCCCGCGACGTGGGGCTGCGGCCGAGCGGTGCCGCGACGTGGGGCTGCGGCCGGGCGGTGCCCGCGACGTGGGCCTTGCCATCCGGCGGTCTGCGGGTGTGCGGGCGGCGCTGGGCAGCGCGGCGCGACCGTGCTGTGGCCGCGACGTCGGGTCACGTCGACGGGCGGTTCGCCGGGTTGCGGCTGGGCGGTGCCGTGACGTGGGGCCTTGCCAATCGGTGGACCCAGAGAGCTGGGTGCGATCTGACGACCCCGACCGCCCTTTCCGCACCGACCCCTGGTCTTTTGAGGTGTTAGGAAGGGACCCTTCCTAACACCTCAGGCTTCGCCGATCGGACTTCGGCCGTACCCACCCTCAGCCCTGCCAGCCGGCGGCCTCCAGGGCCGCGCGGAGCTGGGCCACCACCTCGGCCGGGCGGTGTCGGACGTCGAAGGCGGTGAAGCGGAGGATGCGGTCGCCCTCGATCCAGATCCGGTTCTGTCGGCGCAGGTCAGCAGCCCAGTGTCGGACGTCCATGTGGTGCCCGCCGTCGATCTCCACATGCAGCCGCCAGCGCGGCCAGTAGGCGTCCAGATAGCGCACCCGTCCGTCGGTGTCCCGCCGCCGATGTTGTCCCTGCGGGGGCGGCAGCCCGTGGCGACGGCACAGCCGGGTCAGGTCGATCTCGGAGAGCGCCTCCGCGCCGCCCGCGATGTCGTGCAGCGTCTCCCGGATCAGCGCGCCCCGGCGGGCCTGGGGCATCCGGTCCAACACCGCCCCGATCTCCGCCGGGGTCACCCGCCGCTGTTGGCAGCCGGCCGCGAGGATCAGTTGCGCCTCGTCGTCGGTACGCACCCACTGCGCCGCGTCGACCAGGGATCGTGCCGTCGACGTACGGTCGGGGCGGCCCCGCTGGCGGTCGGTGTCGGGCAGGTGTCGAGCCCGGCGTACCCGGACCGCAGGCAGGCCCAGCGGAAGCCGGCGCAGCAGGTCGGCGTTCTGCCGATCGTGCGGGATCAGCACGTCGACGATGTCGTAGCGATGAGTGCCGCGCAGCCCGCCGGCTGTCGCTGCTGCCAACCCGGCGAGGATCGCGCCCTCCCCGGCCGCGAGCACCGCCACCCACCATGCCTGCGTACGCGGGTACGGCCCACCGGGCGGCTCCGCCCGCAGGATGCCCCGGCACACCCGGCCCCATCGCCCGGACGCCAGCAGGTGGCGCACCTTGGCTGGGCTCAGCGCGGCCGTGGCCTGCGCCCAGGTGAGAATCCCCGACTGCTCGAACAGCAGCCACTGCAACGGGTCGGCGTCGTCTCGGGGCATCCGCACGAATCGATTGAACCCCGAGGTGGGTAGATCTGTTGTCGCTGGAACGACAATAAATCTCCCCACCTTCGTGGTCGCCCCGCCTTCGCATACCCGGGGAGAGCCGGGGTGCGGCAACAGGCGGCGTTCAGGGTGGGCGCCAGCCGGGTGCGGCAGAGCAGCGCACGAACCGGTTCCTGGGTGGGGCGGCTGGCGTACCCAGCCGGTTCCGGTGTGCGGCAGGTCGGCGCACCCGTTTGGTGCTGGGCCCGGGCCCGGCCGGTCACCTTGGTTGGTGCGGGCCTGGATCGGGCCGGTCGCCCTGTTCTGTTACGTGCGGGGCCTACTGCCGGGACGGTCACCCGGCCAGTGTCGGGCGTAGGCCGGAGACGGTCACCGGCTACAACGTCTGCCGGCTACGACGTCTCCCGGCTGTGACGTCTGCCGGCTGCGAGGTCAGCCGGCCGGTACGGCGGCGATCGCCTCGACCTCGACGAGCTGGTCGTCGTAGCCGAGCACCGCCACGCCGAGCAGCGTGCTCGGTGCGTCGTGGTCGCCGAAGGCGTCGCGTACCACCTCCCACGTCGCGACCAGGTCGGCCTGCTGGGTCGAGGCCACGTAGACGGTGCTCTTGACCACGTCGGCGAGGGTGGCACCGGCGGCGCGCAGGGCGGTCTCCAGGTTGGCCATGACCTGCCGGGCCTGGGCCGCGTAGTCACCGGGGGCGACGGTGTTCCCGTCGGCGTCCAGCGGGCAGGCTCCTGCGGTGTAGACCAGCCGGGTGGAGGGTTCCACGGTGGTCAGGTAGGCGTAGGGGGCGGCGCTGAGAGCGGGTACGGGCAGCAATCGGATGGAACTGGACATGCGCGGCAGGCTAACCAGTCCGGCGAGCCGCTTGCCACCTGGTTTCGATGTTAGGAAGGGACCCTTTCTATACACGAGGCGTTAATAAGGTGCCCTTCCTTGCACCAAGAGCGCGAAGCACGAAGCCGTCAGGCGGACTCGCGGATGATCAGCTCGGTGGGGAGGATCAGCGCCGGCTCGACGTCCTCCCCGGCGGCCAGGCGCAGCAGCAGGCGGGTGCCCTGCCGGCCCAGCTCGACTATCGGCTGCCGCACGGTGGTCAGCGGCGGATCGGTGTAGGCGGCGGTCTCGATGTCGTCGAAGCCGATCACCGCCACGTCGTCCGGCACCCGCCGTCCCGTCTCGCGGAGCGTACGCATGGCGGCGTGTGCCATCAGGTCCGACGCGGCGAAGACGGCGTCCAGGTCGGGGTGGGCGTCGAGCAGTTGCCGCATCGCCGCCGCCCCGGACTCGCGGGTGAAGTCACCGACGGCCACCATCTCCGTCAGTCCGGCGGCGGCCACGGTCTCCCGGTATCCGGTCAACCGCTCGATCCCGGCGACCATGTCCTGCGGGCCGGCGATGGTGGCGATCCGGCGGCGGCCCCCGTCGATCAGGTGCCGTACCGCGCGGGTCACGCCGGCCACCTGGTCGACGTCGACGTACGGGATGTCCGCCCCGTCGAGCGGGCGGCCGCTGCACACCACCGGGATGCCGAGCGCGGCCAGCTTGGCCGGGAGCGGGTCGGCGCCGTGCAGGGAGGCGAACAGCACCCCGTCGACGTGCCGACCGGTGGTGTACCGCTCCACCCGCTCGTGACCGGCCGGTGAGCCGGCCAGCATCAGCACGAGCTGCTTGTCGGCGGCCTCCAACTCCTGCGCGGCGCCCCGGATGATGCCGGGGAACACCTGGTCGTCGGAGAAGACCCGGGTGGCCTCCTCCGGCATGACCAGGGCGATCGAGTCGGTGCGTTGGGTGACGAGGGTGCGGGCGGCCAGGTTCGGCACGTACCCCAACTCGGCCACCGCCTGGCGGACCGCCTCCTGGATCGGCTCGGCGACCGTGGTCGAGCCGTTGACCACCCGGGAGACGGTGGCCCGGGACACCCCGGCCCGTCGTGCCACCGCTTCCAGAGTGGGCCGCTGCGCCCCCGTCATAGGAGAAACCACCATCTCGTCACAGCCCGTTCCGGGAGATCACCTCCTGGTACCACCGGGCACTCGCCTTCGGTGTACGCCGCTGGGTGAGGTAGTCGACGTGCACGATGCCGAACCGCTTCCGGTACCCCTCGGCCCACTCGAAGTTGTCCAGCAATGACCATACGAGATAGCCCCGCAGGTCGACGCCCCGGGCGATGGCCTCGTGCGCGGCACGCAGGTGGCCGTCGAGATAGGCGACGCGGTCGGAGTCCTGGAGCGGGCTCGTCGGGTCGGCGTTCTTGTCCGGAAAAGCCGCACCGTTCTCGGTGATCAGCAACGGCACACCGGGGTAGTCGGCGGCGATCCGCGTCAGCAGCCGGGTCAACCCGGCGGGCTCGATCATCCACCCCATGTCGGTCAGCGGACCGACCGCCGGTAGGAACTCCACCGCGCCCTCGGTGCCCGGGTACGCGCCGCCGCCCCCGCCGCCGTCCGGACGGCCCGCCACGTACGTGGGCGAGTAGTAGTTGATGCCGAGCAGGTCGATCGGCGCCGCGATGATCTTCTCGTCGCCGTCCCGGACGAAGGTCGGCTCGACCAGCCGTGCCACGTGCTCACGGACGTCGTCCGGGTACCCGCCGACCAGCAGTGGATCGAGGAAGATCCGGTTGTGCAGGCCGTCGACCAGGCGCACGGCGGCGGCGTCGGCCGCGCTGTCCGCGTCGGCGGGCTGCACGTCGGCGGGGTTGAGCGTGATGCCGACCCGGGCCGCCCCGCCGGTCCGCAGCGCCTGGGCGGCCAGGCCGTGCGCGAGCAGCAGATGGTGTACGGCGGAGAAGGCCGCCCCGGCGTCCTGCACCCCGGGCGCGTGCACCCCGTTGCCGTACCCGAGGTAGGCGGAGCACCACGGCTCGTTGAGCGTCGTCCAGGTGTCGATCCGGTCGCCGAGCCGGGTGTGCACGGCACTGGCGTAGGTGGCGAAGTGCTCGGCGGTGTCCCGGTCCGTCCAGCCGCCCCGGTCCTGCAACGTCTGCGGCAGGTCCCAGTGGTACAGGGTGACGATCGGGTCGATGCCCCGACCGAGCAGCGCATCGGTCAACCGGTCGTAGAAGTCCAGGCCGCGCGGGTTGACCGGCCCGCTGCCGTCGGGCTGGATGCGGGGCCAGGACACCGAGAAGCGGTACGCCTGGAGGCCCAGCTCGGCCATCATCGCCACGTCGTCGGCGTACCGGTGGTAGTGGTCGCAGGCGACGTCACCGGTGTGCCCGGCGTGGACCTTGCCCGGCGTACGGCTGAACGTGTCCCAGATCGAGTCGCCGCGCCCGTCGTCGCGGGCCGCCCCCTCGATCTGGTACGCCGCCGTGGCCGCACCCCACAGGAAATTGTCCGGAAAACTCAACTCGCTCATGCCGGCACTCCGCTTCGCTGCGTGCCGCCACGATGCACGGCCCTGTGTTGATGGTTCGCTCGCTGACGCTCGCTCATGCCGGCACTCCGCTTCGCTGCATGCCTGCCTGAGCCACCCTGTGTTGATGGCTCGCTCGCTGACGCTCGCTCACGCCTTCACCGCACCTTCCATGATCCCGCCGATGATCTGGCGGCCGAACAGGACGAACACCAGCAGCAACGGCAGCGTGGCGATGGCCGTACCGGTGAACACCTGGGACATGTCCTGGTAGTAGCCGTCGGACAGGGCCCGCAGCGACAACTGCACGGTGGGATTCTCCGGGTCGTTGAGCACCGCGTACGGCCAGAGGAAATCGTTCCACGTGGTCATGAAGGTGAGCAGGCCGAGCACGGCGGCGGCCGGCCGCAGTGCCGGTACCACCACGTTCCAGTAGATCCGGGCGGTGCCGCATCCGTCCACCCGGGCCGCCTCGATCAGCTCGGTGCTGACCGCCTGACCGGCGTACTGACGCATCATGAACACGCCGAAACCGGTGACCAGGGCGGGCAGGATCACGGCGGGCAGCCGGTCGTTCAGGTTCAGCTTCGTCATCAGGATGTACAGCGGAATGACGCCGAGCTGGGTGGGCACCATCATGGTGGCGATGATGACCATCAGCATCGCGTTACGGCCCCGGAACCGCAGCTTGGCGAAGGCGAACCCGGCCAGGCTGCAGAAGAACACCACCGAGACGGTGACCGTGGTCGCCACGATCGCGGAGTTGATCAGACCGGTCAGGAAGTAGGCGTCGGTGTTGTCGAAGAGCCGGGCGATGTTGGCGCCGAGGTTGCCGCCGGGCGTCATCGGTGGCGGCAACTGCCCCATCGCGTCGCTGCTGCGGCTGGCGACCACGAACATCCAGTAGATCGGGAAGAGCGACATCACGGTGGCGGCGATCAGCGCGCAGTACGTGAGCGGGCTGGCCCGCCAGAGCCGGCTCATCGCGCCACCTCGCTTCGCTCGGCGTCGCGACGAGCTACCGACGCGCTGCACCGAATGATTCGCTCGCTGCGCTCGCTCATCGCGCCACCTCGCTTCGCTCGGCGTCCCGACGAGGCCCCAACGCGCTGCACCGAATGATTCGCTCGCTGCGCTCGCTCATTGCGGGCCTCCCTTCCGCCCGCCGATTTTCGGGCGGGCACCGGCCCCGAGCCGGCGGATGATCAGTACGTTGATCGCCGCGACGATGGCGATCAGGGCGAAGAGCAGCCACGCCACCGCAGAGCCGTAGCCGAAGTTGTAGTAGGGCGCGAACGCGTTCTCGAACATGTACATGGTCAGCGTCTGCGACTCGCGCATCGGGCCGCCCCGGATCGCGTTGGTGCCGGAGTGGAACAGCCGTGGCTCGGTGAAGAGTTGGAGCCCGCCGATGGTGGAGATGATGACGCAGAAGATGATCGTGGGCTTGAGCAGCGGCACGGTGACGGCCCAGAACTGGCGGGCCCGGTTCGCGCCGTCGATCGCCGCCGCCTCGTACAGGTCGCGGGGGATGGCCTGCATGGCGGCCAGGAAGATCAGCGCGTTGTAGCCGGTCCAGCGCCAGTCGACCATGGCGGAGATGGCCACCCAGGAGGCGAACCGGTCGGACTTCCACCCGATCGGGTCGAGGCCCACCAGGTCGAGCATCCAGTTGACCATGCCGAACTCGCGACCGAACAGCACCCCGAAGACGATCGCCACGGCGGCCGTGGAGGTGACGTTGGGGACCAGCACCGCCATCCGCCACCCGGTCCGGAAGCGCAGGTGCCGGTTGAGCAGGTTGGCCAGCCAGAGCGCCAGGAGCAGCTGCGGCACGGTGCTGATCACGAAGATGCCGAGCGTGTTCACCACCGAGTGCCAGAAGTCGCTGTCGACCAGCAGCTGGGTGTAGTTGTCCGCGCCGATGAAGGTGGGATCGGTGCCGAGCAGGTCCCAGTCGTGCAGCGAGACCCAGAAGGTGTACGCCAGGGGCCACGCCCCGAAGATCGCGAAGATCACGAAGAACGGGGCGATGTAGAGGTAGGGCGAGTACTTCGCGTCGATCCGGCTCAGCCGGCCGGACCGGGGCGGGCGGGTTTTCCGCGGTGCCGGGGTGGCCGGCGGGTGCGCGTCGAGCTGCAACGCCATGACCCGTGACTCCTTTCCACGCCCCCGCCCCGCGCCGATCCAGGTTCGCCGTCGCGTCGACGTGGACGCGTCGGGTCCGGTGGATCGGCGACGGGGTGGGGACCGTCGGGCCGGCTACTTGGCGGCGGCCTTCTTGGCGTTGGCGATCGCGTCCTGCCACCCCTGCTCGGGGTTGCGCTGTCCCAGCTCGACGGTGCGCACGGCGTTCTCGACCTCGGTGCGTACGGCCTGGTTCTTCGGGCCCATGTAGACCGGCTTGAGGGTCTTGGCGCCCTCGCCGAAGATCCGGCCGACCGGCGCGCCGGAGAAGTACGCGTTGGTGGCCTCGGTGATGGCCGAGTCCTCCAGCGCCTGCGGCGACGACGGCAGCGGGCCCTTGGCCTTGAAGGCGCCGATGTGGCCCTCGGCGCTGGTCAGGAACTTGACCAGCTTGATCGCCTCTTCCTGGTTCTTGCTCTGGCGCGGCACGGCGAGGTGCGAGCCGCCCCAGTTGCCGCCGTCACCGGGCACCCGGGCGATGTCCCACTTGCCGTTGGCCTCCGGCCCGGCGTTGCCCTCGATCACCCCGGTCATCCAGGCGGGGCAGGCGATGGTGGCGAACTTGGACTGCTTGAAGGCGGAGACCCACTCGTCGGACCAGGAGCCGTACTTGCCGGACAGCCCGGCGTTGATGATCGCCATGGTGGTGTCCCAGGCCTGCTTCACCGCCGGGTTGCTGTCCACCACGAGGTTGTCGCTGGTGTCGTAGTAGTGGTAGCCCTGCGCGTTGCCGGCGGTCTGGAGCACGATCGTGTTGAACGTGTTGGTCGCCGCGTCCAGGAACGCGGCACCGGTGTTCGCCGCCTTGAACTTCTCACCGGTGGCGATGTACTCCTGCCAGGTCGGCCAGAGCTTCGAGACCTCTTCGCGGTCGGTCGGCAGCCCGGCCTTGTCGAACAGGTCGGTGCGGTAGCACATGGCCATGCCGCCGACGTCGGTGCCGAGGCCGATCAGCTTCTGGCCGTCGGCGGTGAGCCCCTGGTTCCACTTCCACTCCAGGAAGTTGCCCTTGAGGTCGGCGGCACCGTGGTCGAGGAGGTTGACGAAGTTGTCCGGGTTGGCCTTGTACTCGACCATCAGACCCTCTTCGATGGCGACCACGTCACCGGCGCCCTTGCCCGCCGCGAGCCACTGGGTCAGCTTCGGCGAGTACTCGTCGAGGTTGCCGCCGGTGCCCCGCTCGACGATCTTCACGCCGGGGTTGGCGTCCATGTACTGCTTGTACAGCTCCTCGTAGCCGAACTGTCCGAAGACGTCGACGGTGAGGGTTGTCGTGCCGTCCTCGGCGTCGTCGCCGCCACCGCAGCCGCTGGTGACGAGCAACGCGCCGACGGCGGCCAGGGCGACCGCAGCGAGGCGGTGGCGCGGGAAGGTGCCCATGGTCTGGTGACCCCTCTCAGGTCGGGGTGGTGGTGGATTAAGTCCAGAGAGCGCTCTCACGAAGCTTGCGGTCCGCCCTCGATCGATGTCAAGAGAGCGCTCTCTCGGCGAGGTCACAGAATGGCCACGGGCGGCCCTCCCGATCGGAAGGGCCGCCCGTGGCGTGTCGGTGCGGTGGGGCTCAGGCGGCGCGGATCCCCTCCAGCAGGGCGCGGTCGCCCGCCACGGTCAGGGTGTCGAAGCTGACCCGCCCCCAGAGCGCCAGCAGCAGGTCGCTCGCGGTGGCGTTGACGTGTACCCGGGCATGGTGGTCGTCGTGGTCGAGGATGGTGCCGGTGTCGAGCAGGGCCACCCCCTCGCCGCGCAGCCGCAGATACCACTCCTGGGCGGCGTCGCTCGCGCTCAACCGCACCACGCCGCGCCACTCCCCGGTCGCCGCCCGCCGACCCGCCGGCAGCCAGGTGTCCAGCACCTCACTCACCCCGTCGGCCGCGAGCTTGGCCTCGACCGGTTCGCCGGCGGCGATGGCGAGCTGGGCGTCCCAGCGGTGCACCGCGGTCTCGTGGGCCATCCGACGCGGCCAGAAGCCCGCCTTCTTCGGCTGCGGTGCCCAGTTCCACGCCGGAGCCTCGGGGTCGAGGGCGTCGAAGAGGGTCATCAGCTCGTCGTACGCCTGCTGCCACTGCGCCGCCGCGGTCACACCCGGCACCGGCTCGACCGGCTGTGCCCGGCGCTCCGGTGCGGTCGTCCCGCCCGAACCCACGATCGCGTGCGCCCAGCGGTAGACGCCGGCGAGATGCAGGGCCAGGTCGGCGACCGTCCAGCCGGGGCAGGAGAGCACGGGTGTCTCAGGCGGGGCCTCGGCCACCGCAGCGGCGAACGCCGGCCCCTCCGTCCGAAGCGCGCCGATCCAGAAGTCCTTGCTGCCCTGCAATCTGCTCATCGCCATCCTCCCGGGGGTGACCCGGCCACCAATGGGTGCCGCGGCTACCCACCAGCCTAGGGTGAAAGGCGTGTTCGACGCCTACGCCCAGCCGACAGTCGCCACTGAACCCGCCAGCACCGGCGATCTGGCGCAATACACGACATTACGCTTGGGTGGCCCGGCTCGCCGGATCGTCACCGCCACCACCGAGGACGAGATCGTCGCCCGGGTACGCGAGGCGCAGGACGACGTTCTCCTGCTCGCGGGCGGTAGCAACGTGGTGGTCGGCGATGCCGGCTTCCCCGGCACCGTGGTCCTCGTCCGGTCCCGGGGACTGCGCGTGCTCGCCGAAGACGAGGCGAACGTCACCGTACGCGTCGAGGCCGGCGAGCCGTGGGACGACCTGGTCGCCGCGACCGTGGCCAACGGCTGGTCCGGGTTGGAGTGCCTCTCCGGCATCCCCGGCTCGACCGGAGCGACCCCGATCCAGAACGTCGGAGCGTACGGGCAGGAGGTCGCGGACACCATCGTCGGCGTACGCGTCCACGACCGGGTCACCGGTGAGGTGACCACGGTCCCCACGGTGGACTGTGGCTTCGCCTACCGGGCCAGCGTCTTCAAGTACAGCGAGCGGTTAGTGGTGCTCTCGGTCGACTTCCGACTGACCCGCTCGCCGCTGTCCGGCCCGGTGCGCTACGCGGAACTGGCCCGGACGCTCGGTGTCTCGGTCGGCGACCGGGTGCCGGCGGCCCAGGCACGCGCCACCGTGCTGCGGCTGCGCGCAGGCAAGGGCATGGTGCTGGACCCGACCGACCCGGACACCCGCTCGGTCGGCTCGTTCTTCACCAACCCGGTGCTGGACACCGCCGGCTACGAACTGCTGCGGCAGCGGGCCGCCGACATCGGTGAGCCACCGGCCTGGCCGGGCGCCGGGGACCGGGTCAAGATCAGTGCGGCCTGGCTGATCGACAAGGCGGGCTTCGGCAAGGGCCACCCCGGCCCCGAGGGCGTCGCCATCTCCAGCAAGCACACCCTGGCGCTGACCAACCAGTCCGGCACCGCCAGCACCGACGCCCTGATCACGCTGGCCCGCGAGATCCGCGACACGGTCGAGGCCCGCTTCGCCGTGACGCTCCACCCCGAACCCGTCCTCGTCAACTGCACCATCTGACCCCGCACCACACCCGCACCCGCCCGCCGCGCCGCGCGGTCGTCGGTGGGTGCGGCCGAGATGTAAGGAAGGGACCCTTCCTATACACGAGGCGTTAGTAGGGGACCCCTCCTTACACGCGTCCCTGCCCGCGGCCTCGCGGGGCGACGGCGGGCCAGGGGATCGTCAGCTGGCCCTGACGCCACTCGCGGGGGCGGCGCAGCACGGGCCAGCCCTGGGTGCGGACCGTGGAGACCGCGCGCAGCCAACGTTGGCGCGGGCCGAAGGGGGCGTAGCCGGCGGCAGCCCGCCAGGCGTCGTCGAGAGCCCGGATCAGGTCGTGGATCGGCTCGCCCGGCACGTTCCGGTGGATCAGCGCCTTGGGCAGCCGTTCGGCCAACTCGGCCGGACTCTCCAGGGTGGTCGGCCGGGCGGCCAGGGTCAGCGTACGAGGGCCGGTGGAGTCGAGCAGGATCCAGCTGCCCAGTCGGCCCGGCTCGTCGCAGGTGCCCTCCACCAGCAGGCCGCCCGGGGCCAGCCCGGCGAGCACGGTGGCCCAGGCGGCGGCCACCTCGCTCTCGTCGTACTGCCGCAGCACGTTGAAGGCGCGGACCACGGTGGGCCGGAGCCCGGCCAGCTCGAAGCCGCCCCGGGCGAAGGTGAGTCCGGGCGGGTCGGCGGCGGGCTGGGCGGCGTCGACGCGTACCGGATCGATCTCCAGCCCGACCACCCGCACGTCGCTACGGACCCGCGCGGCCAGCCGGGCGCGCAGCTCCACCGCCGTCACCGGCGTGGCACCGTACCCGAGGTCGACCACCAGCGGGTCCGGCGCGGCCCGCAGCGCGTCCGCGCAGTTCTCCACCATCCAGTTGTCCACCCGGCGCAGCCGGTTGGGATTCGTGGTGCCCCGGGTCACCACACCGAGCGGCCGGGATGCCCGCGTCGCCATCGTGCGAACCGGCTCAGCTCGCCCGGTGGACCCTGGGCCGCGCTGCCGGTGCGACGAGGAGGCGGCGGCCCTCGTGAGCCGGTCGACGGGCGGTGGCCGCGCCGACCCCGCTGGCGGCTCCGGTGACGACGGCGACACGACTCATCCGGCCATTCTCGCCTCTCCTGCGGTCGCCGGAAGCGGCACCCTGGTGATGAGGTCGGTCACGCCGGGGCACCTGGACGGCGTATTTCCGGCCGCCGATCGGGAAGATGACATCCGGCGTGGAGGTTGACGCAGGAGCGCCGGTCGTGCGCGACGGCATCAACCGTGGCAAAGGGAGCGGACGTGGCGGAAATGCACACCGGTGTAGGACGTCAGCGCGGTGCCCTGCCGTGGCCCCGCCCCCGGCGGATCGCGACGCTCTCGGTGCACACCTCACCCCTGCACCAGCCGGGTACCGGCGACGCGGGCGGTATGAACGTCTACATCCTGGAGGTCGCCCGGCGGCTCGCCGAGGCGGACGTGGCGGTGGAGATCTTCACCCGCGCCACCTCCGGCGACCTGCCCCCGGTGGTGGAAGTCGCCCCGGGCGTGCAGGTACGGCACGTGATGGCCGGTCCGCTCGAAGGACTGACCAAGGAGGAACTGCCCGGCCAGCTCTGCGCCTTCACCGCCGGAGTGCTGCGTGCCGAGGCGGCCCGCCCACCGGGCCACTACGACCTGATCCACTCCCACTACTGGCTCTCCGGCCAGGTCGGCTGGCTGGCCAAGGAGCGCTGGGGCGTACCGCTGGTGCACACCGCGCACACCCTGGCCAAGGTGAAGAACGCGCGGCTCGCCGCCGGGGACCGGCCGGAACCCAAGGCCCGGGTGATCGGCGAGGAACAGGTGGTCGCCGAGTCCGACCGGCTGGTGGCCAACACCGAGGTCGAGGCCCGGGACCTGATCGACAGGTACGACGCCGACCCGACCCGGGTCGCGGTCGTCGAACCCGGCGTGGACCTCGACCGGTTCCGGCCGCTCTCCGGCGACCGGGAGGCCGCCACCGTCGCCGCCCGTACCCGGCTCGGCCTGCCCGTCCAGGGCCACCTGGTCGCCTTCGTCGGCCGGATCCAGCCACTCAAGGCCCCGGACGTGCTGATCCGCGCGATCGCAGCGCTACGTGACCGGGACCCGGTCCTGGCGCAGGAGGTGGCGGTGGTGATCTGCGGCGGTCCCAGCGGCAGCGGACTGGACCGGCCCACCGCGCTGATCGAACTGGCCGCCACGCTCGGTGTCACCGACCGGGTGCACTTCCTGCCGCCGCGCACCGGCGCCGACCTGCCCCTGCTCTACCAGGCAGCCGATCTGGTCGCGGTGCCGTCGTACAACGAGAGTTTCGGGCTGGTCGCGCTGGAGGCCCAGGCCTGCGGTACGCCGGTGGTGGCCGCCGCCGTGGGCGGTCTGGTGACCGCCGTACGCGATCAGGTCAGCGGCGTACTGGTCCGTGGGCACGACCCCGTCGACTGGGCGCGTACGCTCGGCCGCCTGCTGCCGGACCGGGCCGGCCGGGCCGAGCTGTCCGTGGCGGCGGCTCGACACGCTCGCGACTTCTCCTGGCACCGCACCGCCGCCAGCCTGCTGACGGTCTACGGCGAGGCGATGGCTGCCCACCGTGCCCGCCTCACCGCCGAGCTGACCGCGTCCCGCTCCTGGTAGCGGTACCCGCGAGAGCTCGCACCCTGCGTGTAAGGAAGGGACCCCTGCTAACGCCTCGTGCATAGCAGGGGTCCCTTCCTAACACCTCGGCGACCCGGCGTACGCACAGTGCCGGCCGTAGAGTTGATCCGATGAGTGACCTTGGGGCCCTGATCGAGTCGGTTTGCGCCGAGCGGGAGCTGGACTGGGAGTCCACCGGTCCGGGGTCGTACGCGGTGACCCTGCCCGGCACGCACAAACTCAAGACGGTCTGCAACCTGATCGTCGGCGAGCACGCGTTGCGGATCGAGGCGTTCGTGATGCGCCAGCCGGACGAGCGGCGCGAGGAACTGTGGGCCTGGCTGTTGCAGCGCAACGCCCGGATGTACGCCGTGTCGTTCTCCGTCGACGCGTCCGGGGACGTCTACCTGACCGGCCGGGTCAACCCCGCCGGTGTCGACGCCGACGAACTCGACCGGCTGCTCGGCGCGGTGCTCACCTACGCCGACGAGTCCTTCGACACGATGCTGGAAATCGGCTTCGGCAGTTCGATCCGGCGGGAGTGGGAGTGGCGGGTCAAGCGGGGTGAATCCACCGCGAACCTCGCGGCCTTCGCGCACCTGTTCGAGCCGTCGCCGCAGCAGGTCGAGCCATCATCGCAGGACGAGGTGTCTCCGCAGCCCGAGCCGTCTGCGCATGGCGAGGCACAGCCGTAGCCTGGCGGGCCCTCCTCACCACTGCACGTCGAGCTGTCTCCGCAGCCCGAGCCGTCTCCACAAGGCGAGACGTCCCTGCGGGGCGAGCCGCAGCCGTACCGGGGTGAGGGGTGTCCGCAGGGCGAGCTGTCGCCGTAGCTGAGTGCGTCCCCGCAGGGGGCGGGTCGTCCGGCGACGACCGGGGATTCGGATCGCTTCTGGCGGGTAAGCCGCCGCACCGCGCGGTGCGGCGTTCGGGACCCGCCGCGCCGAGACCAAGTGTCGAGGAGCGTGAGCGTCCATGGCTCAGCGAAGCAGCTCGGGTCGCGGCGGGACCGCGACCAGCACCACCCGACGGAGCAGCAGCAGCGGACGGATGTCGGAGTCGGAGATCTCGCAGATGCGGGCGGAGGACATCCGGGGCCAGTTGCGGCGGTACGGCGTCTCGGGCATCTCCGCGTTGCGCAAGCCGGAGCTGGTGAAGGCGCTGGCGAAGACCCTGCGGTCCGGTGGTGCCGCCCGTCGCAGCAGTGGTCCGGCCGGTCGGGCCAAGGCCACGAAGGCGTCCGGTACGCGGCAGACCACGTCGTCCCGCATCGCTCCGGGCCGGGCGAAGGCGGCACCGGCTAAGCGCGCAGCGTCGGCCCGGAAGGCGACGACCGCAACGACCCGCAAGGCGGCCACCGCCCGGAAGAGCACCAGCGCGGCCCGGAGCACCACCTCGGCCCGCAAGACCAGCACCGTGGCCGGCAAGGCGACCACCGCCCGCAGGGCGACTCCGGCCCGAAAGGCCACGCCCGCCCGGAAGACGGCCACGGCCCGCAAGGCGACGACGGCCCGAAAGGCGACGACCGCCCGCAAGGCGATTCCGGCCCGGAAGGCGACCACGGCCCGGACGACCACGACGGCCCGCAGGACCACGTCGGGCCCGGCGCGAAAGACGACCACCGCCCGCAAGACGACATCGGCCAGCAAGGCGACGACAGGCCGCAAGACGACGTCGGCCAGCAAGGCGACGACAGGCCGCAAGACGACGTCGGCCAGCAAGGCGACGGCAGCCAGCAGGGCGACGACGGCCCGGAAGACGGCCACCGCCGGTAAGGCGACGACGGCCGGCAGGACGACAGCGGCCCGGAAGACGACGGCGGCCCGGAAGACGACAGCGGGCCGGAAGACGACGGCGGGTCCGGGCAGGAACACGACCGGTGCGGCCCGCACGAGCACGGCCCGGAAGGCCACGTCGGGCCGGTCCGGGGCGGCGAAGGCCACGTCGTCGCGGGGCGGGGCGGTGCGTGCCGGTGGGTCGACCGCGCGGTCGGTCCGGTCGTCGCAGGTCATCTCCTCGGTGCAGGACCGGCCGGAGCGTCCCGGTCGCAGCCTGGTCACCACCGACCACGACGTGATCCGGCGGTGGGCCCAGGCGCGCGGTGCGAAGCCGGCGACCATCAACGGTACCGAGCGGGACGGCCGGGCCGGGGTGCTGACGTTCAACATCCCGGGTTACCGGGAGAGCAGCCGGATCCGCGAGATCACCTGGGAGGAGTGGTTCCGCACCTTCGATCTGCGGAGACTGAACCTGATCTTCCAGGAGCAGCTGCGGGACGGTCGACCGAGCAACTTCTTCCGGACGGAGTCACCCGATCGGGAGGACGGCTGAGGTTTGCGGGAATCTCGGTCGGGTACCCGCTGTTGGCGCCGAGCAGGGGCAAACACGCAGCTCAGGGGACTCCAACTGCGCGTTGTGACGGGCGAGACAGCCGTTCGAGTTGAATCGCCCCCGCTGGCCGAACTAGCTTTATTACACCGCGCCACGCTCGGAAACGTTCGGGGGAGCGGCGGATCGATCAGGTCCGTGCACCGAGTGGGGTGTCGGGGGACGGGTGGATCAACACCGTTGGGGGACGGTGCCCCACCTGTTTGGACCGGCGGCGTGAGCGGGCGTCGCTTACGGGGGTGAGTGCCGCCCGCCGCCGCCGGTCGTACGACGCGAGTGCCCGGTACGCCCCGCGTACCGGGCACCACGCGTTCTCGGGGCCGGCCGTGTCTCAGGATGCGGCGGCGACCGAGGTGCCGACCGGCTCGGCCGGGGCCCGCCGTAGCGCGGCC